>DASQNN010000289.1:0-3947 GCA_035644955.1 Nodosilinea sp.
TGGGCCACCTGGGGAGTGTTAACCCAGGGCCACTGGCCGTTCAGGTAGGCGGGCAAAATGGCCACCCCCGCCAGGGCAGCTAGAACCACCACCAGCAACTGGTTGACCCAGCGCTGGGGCAAAAAACTAGGAGACTTGGGCTGGGAGGTCATAGGGGCGATCGCAGCGACAAAAACAATGGGCCTATACCGACGATGACGGCGACTGCACCGTCAGATTGAGGCTGGCAGGCACCCGATCTTGAATCAGCCGCAGCAGCAGAATGATAGTCAGCAGCATCAGGGCCGAGTAGAGGTCGCCGCCCCAGCTTTCGTGTAGCCAGTCAAAGGCCTCGGCCCGCCCCATGCCGTGAAAATAGCTCAGCAGGGCATTACGCAGAATGTTGCCCACTACGCTAACGCCCACCGTGCCGCTAAAGAACAAAACGGTTCGTAACCGCGAGGTGTAGGTCCCGGTCCAGTACGCCAGCATGAGGGCGACGTAGAGACTGGTAAAGAGCATCTTGAGGCCGGCGCAGTGGGGAGCGACCTCGACCGTTTGACCATTCACAAACAGGTAGATGCTCTCGACCGTGACCGGCAGGCCCAGCTGCACCAGCAAAAACCCCGCCACCGAAGCAATAAACTGCTGCAGCGGCAGAATGTATGGCTCAATCAGGTAGGGCAGCTGATTGGGCGTCGCCAGCGCCACCAAAACCAGAGCAATCGCCTGTAGCCGCAGCCCCGCCACAGATTTTAGGCTCAGACACAGTCCCACCAGCATCACCGGCAGCGACAGATTCATCCAGTCGGGCAGGCGGGTGAGATACATCAGCCCCGCCAGCCCCACCAGCCCTAGCCCCAGGGGATGGCACTGACTGGGCAGCTGGCCCCAGGCGTTGCGTTTGCCCCAAGCGATGTAGGCGGCGAAGGGCAGCCCCAGCAGCCCGTGGCTAAAGTATTCGTGCTGAATGCTGATGGACTTATTTAGCCAGCCATCGACCCAGTGCAGCAGCAGCGGCCCGTAGAGGATCGCTAGGAGGGCGGCGATTGCCAGATTGGGGGTGAGGTGGCGGCGGGGGGGCATGGGAGGTGGATGGGTGGGCGAGTGGATGGGGAGGGTGAGGAGGTGAGGGAGGTGAGGAGGTGAGGAAGGTGAGGAAGGTGAGGAGGTGAGGAAGGGGGTGGTGGGGAGTTTTGGGTTTTAGATGTTGGATTTGGTTTCTTCCTCATCCTCACCCGCGGGAAGCCGCTGCGCGTCTACGTCCCCTCATCCCCTCATCCCCACCCTGCGGGAAGCCGCTGCGCGTCTACATCCCCTCATCTCTTGCAGGAGGCTAGACGATCGCACGGCAGAAACTGCTTCCACCATAGCGTCTACAACATAGTCAACTTGCTCAAGGGTCATGCCGGGGTACATGGGCAGCGAGAGAATTTCCTGGCTGAGGGCTTCGGCTTGGGGAAAGCGGCCGGGGCCGTAGCCAAGGGAGCGAAAGGCCGGTTGCAGGTGACAGGGAATGGGATAGTGGATGCCCGTTTGGACTCCGGCGATGGTGAGCTGGGTCTGGAGGGCGGTGCGGCTGGTGGGGCAGGTTTCGGCAATGCGCACGACGTAGAGGTGATAGATGTGGCCGGGGCCAGCGTCGTTGTGCATGGGTAGAATGCCGTGCTTGGCTAGGGGAGCGAGGCGGCGATCGTAGTGTTGGGCGATCGCCGTTCGAGCCTGGTTCCACCCCGGCAGATGGGGCAGTTTGACGTTGAGCACGGCGGCTTGCAGGGTATCTAAGCGGCTGTTGGTGCCCTGGGGCTCGGTGTGGTAGTACTTGCTGGTGGCTCCGTAGTTGCGCAGCGATCGCGCTGTCCGAGCAATCAGCTCATTGCCGGTGACAAACATGCCGCCGTCGCCCAAAGCGCCCAGGTTTTTGCTGGGGTAAAAACTAAAGGCGGCTCCCAGACCAATGGAGCCGGCGGTGTAGCCCTCCCGCTGGGCCAGGTGGGCCTGGGCAGCGTCTTCAAAAACGATCAGCCGGTGGCGATCGGCCAACTGCAACAGTCCCTGGGGTGAGACCATCTGACCGTAGAGGTGCACGGGCACCAGGGCGCGAGTGCGAGGGGTGATGGCCCGCTCGGCGGCGGCGAGATCGATCAGGGCGGTGGTGCGATCGCAGTCTACAAACACAGGGCTAGCCCCGGTCCGCAACACCCCCATCAGCGTGGCCACAAAGGTATTGGCGGGCAAAATTACCTCATCTCCCGGCGCAATGCCGCAGGCGATCAGGCCCAGGGCGATCGCATCGGTGCCGCAGCCCACCCCTACGCCATATCGGGTACCGCAGGCGGCGGCAAAGGTCGCCTCAAAATCGCCCAGCGCCTGACCCAGCACAAAATCGCCCTGGGTAATTACTGCATTGATGACTCCCTGAATGGCTTCTTGCAGGGGCGCGTGTTGCCAGGTCAAATCTACAAAGGGCACCGATTGTGGCGAAGGGATGGCCATACTCATCTGTGTAGGTCTGGGTTAACAATGGTTGCCCGCCAGTCATGCTCAGCTTGCCCGAATACTACAACGCTTTATCAACTCCCCAAGACGCCTAGTTCCCGGTTCAGAACCGCCGAAATACGACTCAGACGGTAAACTGGGGCAAACCTAGCGTTATCTCAATCGTCCCTCATTAGCACACGCGGGGCTAAATCACCCTATTCAGCTACCGTTACCCCTATGGATTTTGAAACCGCTCATGAGTTTGTGGTGCGCCAAACCCTGGGCACCAGCGAAGATTTACCCGATACCTTTATCGCCTGCCTGCGCCAGGGTAAACCCCCTGTGCCCGGCCAGGTGACCTCTCTACTGCTCGCTCTCAAAGTGCTGTTTGAAGGGCTGAAGAACGAACCCACCCTCAATCGCACCCTCACCAAAGCCCTGTTCATTCTCTCCTACGAAAGCCGCCAGCTCTACGCCCAGGGGCAGAAAGCAGGGGTTGTCTGGCCGCCCATGCTCGACGAAGATTTGGGCCGGATTGCCAAGGTGGCGCAGTCGATTGTGTTTGGCGAGTGGCAGGGGTAGGTTCGGCAAACCACACCTTTTAGAGAATTGCCGAGATAACTTTCAGGCGGCTAAATTAGCACTCAGGATGCGAGAGTGCTAACGCGTCCTGTCTACTCAAACGTTTACTACGCAACCCTTTGGAGGTACGTTATGGCCGCAGTCACCCTGAGTGTGTCTACTGTGAAGCCTCTGGGCGATCGCATTTTGGTCAAGGTCAGCGAAGCCGAAGAAAAAACCGCTGGCGGTATCTTGCTGCCCGACACCGCTAAGGAAAAGCCCCAGGTGGGCGAAGTGGTGCAGGTCGGCCCCGGTAAGCGCAGCGACGACGGTTCTTTCCAGGCTGTGGAAGTCAAAGTCGGCGACAAGGTGCTCTACTCCAAGTACGCCGGTACCGACATCAAGCTCGGCACCGATGACTACGTGCTGCTGCGCGAGACCGACATTCTCGCCGCCCTGGGCTAGGTCAATTTTAGATTTTGGGTTTGCAATTTTGGCTAGGTAGGGTGGGCACTGCCCACCATTCACCGGGGCGATCGCAATCCAACCCGTTGGGTGCATCCGCCCTAGCGATGCACCGCTCGGCAAACTTAAACCCAATCTTGGTGCGTCAGGCTATGAGTCAAGCTCAGGCTATGCCAACGCCATGACCCACCCTAGTGGTCTTTCAACGTTACAACTTGGGATTGTGGTTACTTCTGGCGTGGTCCCTATGGTGCATTGCTTCGCGAATGCACCCTAAGTGGATCCAAAACATTAAGCCTGACAAACCACTAGAACGTACTAAACACAACGCAGTTAGTCAACAATTCACCTTTTGTTGGGAGGATTATTTACCCATGGCTAAAACGATCACCTACAACGAAGATGCCCGTCGCGCCCTGGAGCGCGGTTTCGACATGTTAGCTGAAGCCGTTGCCGTCACC
>DASQNN010000290.1:0-1756 GCA_035644955.1 Nodosilinea sp.
CACCGGCTCTTTAAAAAGCGAAAACCCGAGAGGACCAGTTCCCGAGTCGCGCGTAAATGTTATGCGGCCATGGTAACACCGGTTTTCTCTCGGGGCAATACCTATTGCTCTTTTTTTGAGAGAAAGCCCCCATGACCGCATCCATAGGATGGGGCGAGGAGTCTCGTAGAACTCCCCGTTCTGAACCCCTCCCCGCTGACCCCACCGGCCAGCGGCTGTGTGAAATCTTTGGCCACTACCCCTGGAACTTCATTCGCGCCGACCTGCCGGATGATGCCGCCACCAAAGCTGCCTGGACGACCGTCACCACCTACCCGCTGCGACCTCGGGTGCTGTGGAACCAGTGGCAAGATGCCAACCAGCTGATCGGCGTCCGCTTTACTCACGACACCCGCTACGCCCTGCTCGACCTCGACGCCGGCGGCGATTACTGCACCGCCGCAGGCGTCGCCCAGATCCGCGCCGCACTAGAGACCATCGGCATCACCCGCACCCTGCTGATCCGCTCCAGCTGGAGCGGTGGCCTGCACCTGTACATTCCCTTTGCTGAGACCGTCAACACCTTCAACCTGGCCGTTGCCCTCAAAGAATGCCTCAAAGCCCAGGGGTTCCGACTGAAAGCTGGGCAGCTCGAAATCTTCCCCAACGTCAAAGCCTACGGCGTTGAAACCTTCATTGAATACATGGGCCACCGGTTGCCCCTGCAGCCCGGCAGCGGCTCCTGCCTGCTCGACGAAGCCCTCAACCCCATCGGCGACAGCCTGGCCCGGTTCTTCTGGCTCTGGGATGGCGCAGCTGCCCATCAAGACATGGACACCCTGCGCCATGCGATGAAAATTGGCCGAGATAACCACCGCAAAAAGCCCAAACGCCGCAGCCACCCCGTTGAGAGCTGGCGGCAGGACCTCGACCTTGAGATCACCGAAGGCTGGACTGACTATGGTCAGACTAACCACCTACTCAAAACCATCGCCTGCTACGGCCGCGTTTTCGAGGGCCTTCAGGACCAAGCCCTGATTGACTACACTCTGCGCATCGCCCTCCACTGCCCTGGCTACGAACAGTACTGCCGCCACCAGCACGACATCGAGCGCAAAGTCATCGCCTGGGTCAGAGCTGTAGAGGGCTACTACTGGCCCTTAGGCACCACCCCCAGCCGCGACACCAGCCAGCCCAAGAACACTCTAGTGCCCTTCAACCAGCAGCAGTCCGAAGATGCCCAGCACCGCATCTGTACCGTCTACGCCGAGTTAGAGCGGGCGGGAGAGTTACCCGAGCAGATTACGGCCCGAGCCAGGGCGATCGCCCAAGCGGCCAAAGTCAGCCAGCAGACCCTCTATAAGCACCTCAGCCTCTGGCACCCTGCACATCAAGAGGGTGTAATAGCCTCAGCCACAAGCCTTTTAGCCCCTGAAGAGGCAGATTCTGAAGCGATACCCCAATCGCTAGAACCCCTAGAAAGCAAGGAATTACACCCTTCAGAAAAAACTATGAAGGGTTGGGCGCTCTGCGCCGGTGGCTTGGGGTCGGATTTAAATTCTTCTTCTCCGGAAAGGGGGGTGGGGGGGGATGAGTCATCTTTTCCACAGGAGGCTGAGCCTACTATTTATGACCTAGACCTGCACGAGCAGATTCAACATCAGATCAGGAGCCTGGGCTGGTCTGTGGACGTGATTCGCCAATTCATCGCCGACCGATTTGAGGGCAAGCGCTGGTCTGAGCTGACGGAAGATGAGCGTTTCCTGCTGCTCTATCA
>DASQNN010000291.1:0-2029 GCA_035644955.1 Nodosilinea sp.
CGGCTACTTCCCCTGCCTAGCCGAGGGCAATAGTCTGCACATCTACGATCCATCTGTGGTGAATTCATCACCCCATCACCCCATCACCCCATCACCCCATCACCCTACCCCTATCGCCACCTTCACCTTCCCCCGCCAAAAATCCCTGCGGCGGCTGTGCATCGCCGACTTCTTCTTGCCCAAGGAGATGGCCGCACCGGGCCAGTTCGATGTCTTCCCCATGCAGGCGGTGACGGTGGGCGAAGTGGCTACGGGGTTTGCCCAAAGTCTCTTTAGGGCCGACCAATACACCGACTACCTCTATTACTACGGGCTGTCGGTGCAGACGGCCGAGGCTCTAGCGGAGTGGTGCCACGCTCGTATTCGCCGCGAGCTAGGCTTTGGGGAGCTAGAGCCTGCCACGCTGCGGGAAGTGCTTCAGCAGCGCTACCAGGGGTCGCGCTACAGCTTTGGCTACCCGGCCTGCCCCAATATGGACGACCAGCCGGTACAGCTGGAGCTGCTAAAGGCTGAGCAGATTGGCATGACCATTGACGAGAGCGAGCAGCTGTACCCAGAGCAGTCAACGACGGCGATCGTGGCCTACCACCCAGCGGCGAAGTACTTTAGTGCTTAACCCAATCCAGTCAAAACCCCAGTCTGAGGCCAGTGGAGAGCTTTTGCTGGGGCTGACACTGGAGCAAGTTGGTTTAGGTTCACCCATAGTATCCGCAAGGGTTGATGAACCAGTTCTGCGATGCCCTCTACAATGTCAATATTAGACTTAACGACTTTTGCTATGTCGCCTCAAACCGCTGTCTCGGCTGGTTCGCTAGCCCAGCTTTACAAACAGGATTACGCCCTTTGGCTTGACACCATCTGTCAACAGCTGAAGACGGGTCAGCTGACGGAGATAGACATTGCTAACTTACTTGAAGAACTAGAAGACATGGGGCGCAGCGAAAAACAGACTTTCACCAGCAACCTGATTGTGGTGCTGATGCATTTGCTTAAGTACGCCTACCAGCCGGGGCAGCGCTCTAATAGCTGGCGGTTTGCCCTCAAAGAGCATCGCCGTCGGCTGCATGAGTCGCTCACCACTAGCCCCAGCTTAAAGACCTACTTTGAGCAGATCTTTGCCCACTGCTACCAGGAGGCGCGCGACTTAGCCGCCACAGAAACCGGGGTTGGTTTGGAGAACTTTCCGCTCGAAAGCCCCTTCAGCCACGAGCAGGCGCTGGATCGGGAGTTTTTGCCGAGGTAACGCGGAGACATTCCGGGGTTGCTGGATACAGGTATGAATCAAAACTGCAACGTCCTTTGTAAGGGCAAACGGCCGTTTGCCCCTACCCAAATTCATGCTTCAATTCAGCACCACTATTAAACGCCTCGGATTACCGACAAGCAAGGGACTAGGCGGGGCGATTCGATAGCGCCCTGCGATCGCTAGACGCCCTACACCTGACGGTTGTTGTCGGTGCAGGCAGGCCTATTATGACTGCCGATACCAGATTGGCAGCCAGTGCCCACCAACTCAAGATTCCATGCCAACTCATTGAGGCTAACGCTGGATAAAATCCGCTGGCAGCGGCGGCAGCCCACCTTCTAACAGCGCCATAGCCGGGTTAAATTCCGCCTCCAGATCTGTCCCGGCCCCGTCGTCACCATCGCCGTCTATAGGGACAATGCGGGCCGATTCTAGCCCGCCGAAGTCAAACAGATTGGGGTCGGCCAGGTGTGATGGGGCGATGTTTTGCAAGCTGCGGAAGAGGGTTTCGGTGCGGCCCGGCCACTGCTTCTCCCAGGTTTGCAGCATTTCCTTAATTTGGGCGCGCTGCAAATTGACCTGCGACCCGCAGAGGGTGCAGGGAATGATCGGAAACTCGCGGTAGCGGGCATAGCGAGCGATGTCGGTCTCGGGGCAGTAGGCTAGGGGGCGAATGACGATGTGGCGGCGATCGTCGGTGAGCAGCTTGGGCGGCATGGCCTTGAGCCGACCGCCGTGGAACATATTTAAAAATAGAGTCTCGATCATGTCGTCGCGGTGGTG
>DASQNN010000292.1:0-4150 GCA_035644955.1 Nodosilinea sp.
ATTTCAGCAGGTTGGTTTTGAGGTAAACCGGGGTACTCCAGGTGCCGCTGACCGGCTGCTGCAGGGCCTGCAAAATCCAGCTCCACACCCAGCCCGCCCAGCCGTGGGCCAGCAGGCTAACGGCGGTAGCCCCCAGCAGTAAAGCTATGCCCTGGGGTCGCAGACGAATGGCGGTAACTTCAGTCCAGTGCCCTGCCAGGGAATGGGCCAAAAAGGCGATCGCGGCGGCGACAATCACCCAGCGCAGGTAGCGCTTTAACAAAACTACATCCAAGCTCCCACTGTGGTATCCTAGTAAAGTTGTCAAAATCGCACATTCGAATTTTCGGGTCTCCCCCGAATTTAGGTTTCGGGGAGCACGTTCGAATGGAGGATTAACCCGAAAGGAGTCAAAACCAAATGCCCGTTATTACTCTACCCGAGCTACTTGAGTCTGGGGTTCACTTCGGCCACCAAACCCGCCGCTGGAACCCCAAGATGGACCAGTACATCTTCACCTCCCGCAACGGGGTTCATATCATCGACCTGGTGCAAACTGCCCAGTTGATGGAAGAAGCCTACAAGTTTGTGCGCACCGCCGCCGAGCAGGGGCAAAAGTTTCTGTTCATTGGCACCAAGCGCCAGGCTGCTGGCATCGTGGCCCAAGAGTCTGCCCGCTGCGGCTCCCACTACGTCAACCAGCGCTGGCTGGGCGGCATGCTGACCAACTGGGAGACCATCAAGTCTCGCGCCAACCGCCTCAAAGAGCTAGAGCGTATGGAAGAGCTGGGTGCCATTGACCTGCGCCCTAAGAAAGAAGCGGCCGTGCTGCGTCGCGAGCTAGAGAAGCTGCAAAAGTACCTGGGTGGCATTAAAACCATGCGCAAGGTGCCCGATGTCGCCATCATTGTCGATATCAAGCGGGAATACAATGCTGTGTCCGAGTGCCATAAGCTCGGCATCCCCATTATTTCTCTGCTAGACACCAACTGCGACCCCGACCTGGTGGATGTGCCCATCCCCGGTAACGACGATGCCATTCGCTCCATTAAGCTGATCTTGGGCAAGCTGGCCGATGCCATCTACGAAGGCTCTCACGGCGGCCAGGCGACGGGCGATGACGACTACGAAGACTACGACGGGGCCGACGACGACGAGTACGGCTTCGATGCTCCCGCCGCTGACAGCGACGAGGCGTAGGCCCTAGTGTCCCTCTCCCTTTAGGGAGAGGGATATCTTCAAAGGTCGACAAGTATTGCTTCTTCCTAGGCTCCCCTGAGGTGGGGTAGAGGGCATAGCCATGAAGCACCCTCCGAAAGATGCCCTAGGGGTTTAAGCTGAATTAAGGCATTTCCCCTTTGTTTGTATTGAGTTCGACGACAGCGCGTTAGGACGTTAAATCACCATGGCAGATATTTCTGCAAAGCTCGTTAAAGACCTGCGCGACAAAACCGGCGCAGGCATGATGGACTGTAAGAAAGCCCTGAAAGAAAACGAGGGCGACATTGAGAAAGCCATTGAGTGGCTTCGCCAAAAAGGCATTGCTTCGGCCTCTAAAAAAGAGGGCCGGGTCGCTGCCGAGGGTCTAGTTGATAGCTATATCCACACCGGTGGCCGCGTGGGTGTGCTGGTAGAAGTCAACTGTGAAACCGATTTTGTGGCCCGCCGCGACGAATTTAAGAGCCTGGTGCGCGATATCGCGATGCAGATTGCCGCTTGCCCCAACGTGGAGTATGTGCGCGTCGACAGCATTCCCTCTGAGGTGGCCGAGAAGGAAAAATCCATTGAAATGGGCCGCGATGACATCGCCAACAAGCCCGCCGCTATGCAGGAAAAAATCGTTGAAGGCCGCATTCAAAAGCGCCTCAAAGAGCTATCTCTAATGGATCAGCCCTTCATCAAAGACCAGAACATCTCGGTGGAAGAGCTGATTAAGCAGGCGATTTCTAAACTGGGTGAAAATATTCAGGTGCGCCGCTTCTCTCGGTTTGTGCTGGGCGAAGGCATTGAGAAAGAAGAGACTAACTTCGCTGATGAAGTAGCGGCCCAAGCCGGGCTTAAAAAGGAAGCTGCGCCAGAACCAGCACCAGAATCGGCACCGGAACCTGCGCAAGCAACGGAGAAGAAAAAAAAGAAAAAGTAGATGTAGCCCAAGGGGTCTAGGGAACGGGGGTGCCGTAATTGCGCCCCCGTTTTTGATATTTCCTTATAATCAGGTATGGCGTGGGTAACGAGGCATGGTAAGGCCGGTTGAAAGCATTCGCAAAGATCTCAATGCGCTAGAGGGTGCCACCGCCACTTTGGCGACAGAGTTCAGCCAAATTTATGCCACTTATCTAACGGTGCTGGGCCAGGCTATGGGGCGGCAGATGGTGATGGCGACGTACCACCTCTGCACTCAGGTCTACCCCGACAAATTTCTGGCCCTGGCGGTGAGCGATCGCGGTCGGTTGCAGCAGAGTATGCAAGATCTGGGGCGTCAAGCCCAGAGCTGGTTCCAACAGCTGATGGAGCCTAAGCCACCATCGGCGGTGGTTGACCCCACCCAGCAGCTTAACCCCGACGACCTGAATCGATTAGAAGCTGCCCTAGCTGGCCTAGTCCAGTCATCAGAAAATGCCGGGGCCGAGGCGACAGCGGATGGGGATGAAGCAGAGACAGCCCCACCTGCGGACAGTGAAAACAATGCCGAGGGGCCAGATGCATTAGGGTCAGAGTTCATAGCGATAGAATTCATCGGGCCAGATGCCCTGGCAATCACCCCTGAGACCTCCCCAGAGGCCGCAGAGTTGTCGCTGCCGCCCCTACAGGAGCCCTCTCTCTCGGGCGATGAGGTTGACGAGGCCGATGCGGCCGATGCGGCCAAGGACTCCGACTCAGCCCTTGACCCTAAACAGCTGGTGCAGTCGGTGATCATGGCCGCGATGGCCAGCCAGGTTGAGGAGGCCTTCAGCGATCGCCCCTTTACCGGCGACCCTTTGACTCCCACCCTGGTGGCCAAGCACCACCTGATTTTGGAGCAAATGATTCGCGACGTGCTGGAACGGGCCTCTAGAAAGGCCAATCAGCTGCTCAGAAAGGCGGAGGTGATCCCCGACCTGCCCGAAGCGGTGCTGGAAGTGGCTTCGGATACCGATATGGCGATGCCCAAAGGGCGAGCTGTGCCCAACGTGCTCAACGTGCTAGTGGCTATGGCAGAAGACACCGACACCGCCGAGTTTGAGGCCCAAGCGCAAGACAGCGACGCGGCCGAGGTCGACAGCGCTGACGACGAAGACGATGCTATAGAGGGCACCATGACCCACCTGGCAGCCATTCACCTGCGTCTGGCTGATATTGAGTTTGGCGATGTGCAGTCGGCCCTCTGGCGCAGCAAGCTGAGAACGGCCGTTGGTCGGCTGCGCAAGCTGGGCAAACAGTACCAACGGGCCGAGCGAGAACTGGCGATCGCCCAGGCCGAGCAAGCCTGGCGAGCGGTCTGGTACGACGACTCATCCCGGTAGGGCTCTGGGGAAGCATCCATGACAGAAGCACAGACCTCCCTACCCGACTGGGTGCGGCTTCAGCGAGCCCTCTCGGTTGAGGCCGAAACCGGCTTCAATAACCTGGTGGGCAAGCAGCAGAGTTTTAGCGAATTTTTGCGAGACAGCCTAAAACAGCCCCCAACGATACTCCCCGGCGATCAGCAACAGTCGTGGCAAAGCTTAGCCCAAAAGTACGACGGCTACATTGACCTCAGCTTTGCCCAGCGGCAGCACCTGGTGGCCGAAACCCGCCGTTTTTTACACGGTACCCAGCGTCTGCTAGAAAAATTTGCTGAGACCAAATCCCTCCGTACCCGTGAAGGCAGCGCTACAGACGCTCAGAAATCAACTACAGCCAAAGCGGCCAAAACATCCAAAGCCCCTAAAACCACTCAGCTAGCCGAGGCATCTGGCACTGGCAGCTTTCGCTTTGGCCTCGATCAGCCCGTCACCTACCTCAAGGGCATTGGGCCAAAAAACAGCGATCGCCTGGCCAAGCTGGGCCTGTTCACGGTGCAGGATGTGCTCTACCACTACCCTCGCGACCACATCAACTACGCTCAGCAGGTCAAAATTCGCGAACTAGAACCGGGCGAAACCGTCACTATTGTCGGCACCGTCAAACGGGTCAACTGCTTTACCAGCCC
>DASQNN010000293.1:0-3294 GCA_035644955.1 Nodosilinea sp.
TAATACTACTTCAGAAACCCTGACCCTATGATGAAGCTGGGCTCGCATTGAAGGCAAAATGCGGCAGCCAAATGCGTTAAGAACTTCTGCTCCTTTGCCATTGCGTTCCTAAAGCCACCCTGCACCACCAATGACGTTCCCCTCCGAATCTTCCTTAGACGAGTTCTACAATGCTGGCGAGGATCGCCCCGACAAGCCCGAAGAGGCCTGCGGCATCTTTGGCCTCTACGCTCCCGACGAAGAAGTAGCTCGGCTGGCCTATTTTGGCCTGTTCGCCCTTCAGCACCGGGGTCAGGAGTCAGCGGGTATTGCCACTTTTGACGCCTCCGGCAGCCACTGCTACAAGCACATGGGGCTAGTGTCGCAGGTGTTTGACGACCAGATTTTGCAAGACCTGTCGGGGCACATTGCGGTGGGGCATACCCGCTACTCCACCACCGGGTCAAGCCACGTGTGCAACGCGCAGCCCGCCGTGGTGCCCACCCGCCTGGGCGAGCTGGCCCTGGCCCACAACGGCAACCTGGTCAACGCCGCCGACCTGCGCGAAGAACTGATCGATCGCCACCACGACCTGATTACCACCACCGATTCTGAAATGATCGCCTTTGCCCTGGCCGAGGCAGTCAACGATGGGGCCGACTGGGTCAGCGCGGCAGAGAAAGCCTTTAACCGCTGCTACGGGGCCTTTAGTCTGGTGATTGGTACCCCCAACGGCATTCTTGGCGCCCGCGATCAGCAGGGCATTCGTCCCCTGGTGCTGGGGGTGCTGGGCCACGAGATTCCTGAGGTGGGTCAGTCCGCCCAATATGTGCTGGCCTCAGAAACCTGCGCCCTCGACATCATTGGGGCAACCTACGTTCGCGACATCGAACCCGGCGAACTGGTGTGGATTACCGCCGAGGGAATTATTTCTCGCCATTGGGCAGAGGCAACCCAGCGCAAGCTCTGCGTGTTTGAGATGATTTACTTCTCGCGGCCCGATAGCATTGTCAACGGCGAGAGCCTCTACAGTTACCGCCGCCGGTTAGGCCATCAGCTGGCCAAAGAGGCCCCCGCCGATGTGGATTTGATTATGGCGGTGCCCGACTCAGGGGTGCCCGCCGCGATCGGGTTTTCGCAACAGTCCCAAATTCCCTACGCCGAGGGGCTGATTAAAAACCGCTACGTGGGGCGCACCTTTATTCAGCCCACTCAGTCGATGCGGGAGGTGGGCATTCGCATGAAGCTCAACCCGCTTAAGGATGTGCTGGAAGGCCGACGAATTTTGATCGTGGATGACTCCATTGTGCGGGGCACCACCAGCCGCAAGATTGTGCAGGCCCTGCGGGATGCGGGGGCAACCGAGGTACACATGCGCATTTCGTCGCCACCGGTCACCCATCCCTGCTTCTACGGCATTGACACCGACAACCAAGATCAGCTGATCGCCGCCACCAAATCGTTAGAGGAAATTGCCGAACAGATCAACGTCGATTCGCTGGCCTACCTGAGTTGGGAAGGCATGCTGGAAACCACCTATCAAGACCCCAGCAGCTTCTGCTCGGCCTGCTTTACGGGCAAATACCCGGTCGAAATTCCTGAGCCCTTTAAGCGGGCCAAGCTCAAGTTTGAGGCCAAGGAACCTGTGGCCACCTAGGGGGATACCACATCTGAACTCCGAATCCCCGTAGGGGTGTAGCAGGCTACACCCCCTAGGTGAGTGATTGAATACTGACGCAGGCCAGAGTTATTTGCCAGTCTTGACTGTGCTTTTGCACCTGAAGCGAGCGACATTTAGCCAAAAATTTGGGCAGTCCTTTCGGTTCTCCAATACGTTTGAGCACGGCGCTCATCGGTTCTTGGTAGACGTGGGCAAAGTAGGCCGCCAGCACCGATAGACGAATGTGGCCGTCTGGCTGTCCAGAGGACAACTGCCCGGAGGATAACCGCTTCAGCAGACTGACGAGGGCCTGCTCTAGCGTGGCGGCATCGGTGATGGGTAGAGGCGGGGCTGTCTCCCCCTGGGGCTGGGGGGCAAGGGCAGCGATCGGCGGCGGCGCAGGTGGTGGCACCGCCGGGGCCTTGAGGGTCACCGCCAGTTGCTGGCCGTCGGGCAAGAGCGATAGCTCAAAAGCCTCATGGGCTTCGAGAAACTGCCGCAGGGTTTTATAGCCCGAATTGGCCCTAAGGGCAGCATGGGCTGAAATTTGGTTGCGATCGCGAAACAGCTTTCCCAACCGGGCCAGGGTAACGGGTTGGTCTGGGTGGGCCTGCTGCTCTTGCAAAATCAAAATTTTGAGCCATCGCCTCATCTCCGATAGGCTGGGCCCAACCACCTCCCGTTCAGCCTCGGGCCCGGAGCCATCCTTACCATCCTCTGGGGCGTCCTGGGTCGGGGCAAACACCTGGGTGGTCTGATTGGCCAAATTGAGAACGTCAAACCAGCCGTTGTGGCGACGGCTGACGCGGTAGGGCGTAACGCCCAGGCTGAGCAGTGCGTAGCCCAGGTGCAGCAGGTCTGTGTCAGTGGAGCAGATATACACCTCGCGAATCGACGGATTCCACAGGGAAATCGACGCCGCATCCAAAGACATTTTGATGTCGGTGCTGTTTTTGCCCGAGGGTACATGCACCATTTGGTAGCCCCGCTGGTAGAGATCCCGGTCTCGCCGGCCGAGCCTGCGCCAGTTGCCAAAGGCCAGCCGATGCAGAATGGGGTACTGGCCCACGGTTTGCAGAAAGTCTTCTAGGGCCTCAGGCAGGGTCATGTTTTCAGCATCGACTAGCAAAAGCCCGGCTCCGGCGGTAGAAGGCTCCAGGGGTTGATGCAGCGGGGTCTGCTCAACGCTATCTCCCCCATTGAGCATTAGCTCCTGGGCTCGCTGCAAAATCTGGTTGTACGGCTTAGTTCCCTTGAACTCGGGCACAAACAGCTTGTCCAGGAGGCGCTCAACGGTCTGGAGCAGGGCGATCGCAGGGGGCTGTTGCAGCAGATTGGTGAGCTTGGCAAGCTGAACCTCGGCCGAGGTTGTCTGCAACCAATGGCTAGCCACCTCGGTGAGCAAACCGGGCCGCTGCCGCTGCGCCGCAAGCAGTGCATGGTGCAGCAGGCAAGCCATTTGCCCACAGCGCTCTAGCGGCGACTCAGGGGAGGGGGTCATGCTGATGGGTCTAAACTAAATTAATGGCTCAGTTTACACGGTGACAACCTCGCTTTTCTGCATAAGCCTACGTGGTACCTTGGCCCAGTAGGTACCCATGTTGATGGCAATAGCTGTCTCCATAACAGGCTATGGCAGGGACAGTAGCCTATGG
>DASQNN010000294.1:0-3899 GCA_035644955.1 Nodosilinea sp.
CGCTGCCGCCACCAGGCCAGCGCCTCTTTGATGGCCAGGAATGCGATCAGCCCCCCTAGGCCCGCCTGTTCCAGTAGCCCCACCTCAGGGGCCACAGAAGGGGCAGCAGATTGAAGAATGATTGGTTGGGTGGTGTGTTGCATTTCGCTGCCCTCAGGACGCTGTGAGGGTTCCCCACGGCAAAATAGAGGAGGCCTTCCGCCCCACACAAATGCCCTACAGCCGCCCCGACACCCGCGACCCCCAGAGCCTGACCTGCGATGCCCTGGCCCTAGCGATCGATCGCCTAGTGCGCGATAACCACCTGGCCGAGGCCAGCGCCCTGCTCAGCCTGGCCACAGAGCCTGCCCGAGTGCTGCTGAGGCTGAGCCCACACGCCGCGCAGTGGAGTGCTACAGGGCCAAGGCCGCTGCCAATTCTGCCCGCAGCGTCTCTGGCATCGCCTGCCACTCTGCCGACACCCGTTCCAGTAGATCTTTGTAGACTCTGGCCCGCCTAGCAGGTGTGGCCCGTTTAGCTTTGGGCTCCACCGGCACCAAGGGTTCCAGCTCACCTGGGAGAAAGGGGTAATGGCTCTGGCCGATCAGAGCCAGCGCCATGCTGCCCCGCGTCTCAGTCACGACGATGATTTTGCCCCGGTGCAGGTTGCTGGGGCCAACCACTTTGTACTCTTTGCCCGCCTCAATATCAGCCACGTTTCCGGCCCTCCACTTGGGTTTTTAGCGACTCCAGGCCAGCGGTAATCAGTGCCCGCACTGCCGCTGGCTCCAACTTTTTACGGTTGGCGATCTCGGTATCAGCCAAATGGCCGAACACCGACTCGACGACGCACTCGTACTGCTGCGCCGGTAGCTCCGCCAGGTGCTCAAAAATCCAGGCCTGCCCCGACTCCTCTGGCGCGGCCTCAGCCTCCAGCTCGATGGGCGAATCGTCCAGCGAAATCGGCGCGGGTTGCTCACGGGCGACCTCGACAAACTGCCACTGGCTCCGGCTCATCCCCAATCCCTCGGCCACCTCAGCGGCGGGCATCTGGCGACCCATCGCCGTCAGCTTGCGCTGGGTGGATTTCACCTGGGCGTATTGCTCAACCGCCCGACGAGGGGGGCGAACATTGCCCCAGCCCTTATCCCTCAGGTAGTGCTGGATCGCCCCGCTGATGTAGGGCATGGCAAAGCTGCTAAACGCGCAGCCCGCCTCAGGGTCAAACTTGTCTACAGCCTTCACCAGGCCGAATACGCCCTCCTGGCGCAGGTCTTCAAATTCCACTTGGCATTGGTGAGTCCAGCGGCGGGCGGCTTTCTCAACCAGGCCCATGTTGAGCATGACCAGGCGATCGCGCAGGCGGCGGGTGGGGTTGGCTTTATAGCTGCGGAAGAGGGCCAGGGCAAGCGCCGGGGCCTGGGTCTGGGTTTTGCGTAGCGTAGCCCAGGCGCTCTCGACGGGGGTTGTATTCACGGTGGTGGCGGTGGCAGTGGGTGCCGCGCTGAACTGGCGGCTTGATCTAAGAATGCGCCGCCTGAAACCTATGTATCTCAGTAGTTACGCGGGATCGGTGGGTACTTCACAGACTCTTCACCAAGGGGTGCGTCAATTTGCCGATGCTAGGGCGGGGCTGATGTGCTCAAAAGCCTTGATGTGGCGTAGGAACCATCGGACCAAACCAGAGTTAGGTAAAGTCCTGTGCCTGCGACAAATTCAACTACCGAAATCCTCGAACAGTGGCTCTACGGGCGGCCTAAGCGCACCCAGGAGGAGTACCTGAGGGATGTGACATCTGCCCTGACCCACATGGGCAACCCATCGCTTGAAACCCTTACCCTTTCTGACCTCCAGCGCTACCAGCTGCACCTGATTGAGGTGCGACATTTAAAGCACTCCAGCGTTCGCCGCAAGATGGCCGCCCTCAGGTCGCTGCTGCGGTTCGCTCAAGAGCAGGGCTACATCGACCGCAACCCAGCCCCAGCATTGCGATCGCCCAAAGACACCAGCTCACTGCACGAGCGCATTCTCACCCGCGCCCAAATGACCGCCATCATCGCCGCAGCTCCAGCGGGTAAGTCACACGCAGCTCTGCGGCTGCTTTATGCCACCGGGGCCAGAGCCAGTGAGCTATGCGGCCTGCTATGGAAAGATTGCCTGCCCCGCGCCGATGGTTCGGTGGTGGTGCGACTGCTGGGCAAGGGCGATAAGTGGCGATCGGTGACTGTGGCTGCCGAGGCTTGGGCAGAAGTTGCCGCCCTGCGGTCTGGTGCTCCAGACGGGGCTAAGGTGTTCGGCCTCAGTCGCCAGCAGCTGCATGAGGTTTTCAAGGCAGCGGCGATCGCAGCGGGCTGCCCAGACGCATCATGCCATTGGGCACGCCACAGCCTAGCCACGCACCTGATTGAGGCAGGGATGCCGCTGGCTGCGGTGCGCGACCTGCTCGGGCATAGCAGCGTAGCCGTGACTAATGCCTACATCCACTCCAACCCCGACCAAAGCGCCAGTGATTATCTAAGTCTGTAGCAGGGCACCTTGAGAGCAGCTGAGAAATCTCCTAAACGAGAGCACCGCCACCCGACCCTGGGTGGCTTTTTATTGCCGATGGTTGCAGCCCTTGATCCGCCGTGCTAAAACGGCTGTGATCCCTATTGGGCCGTGACCATGAATAAGCAAGAGCTAATCGAAGCCGCCGTGCAGCGGGCCTCAGCCACCATCACCAAAAAGGACGCCGATATCATCATCACCGCCACGCTTGAGGCCATCATGGGCGCGGTAGCCGAGGGCGAGAAAGTGACCCTCGTTGGGTTCGGCACCTTCGAGCGCCGCGATCGCAAAGAACGGGTTGGCAGAAATCCAAAAAGTGGAATGGAGATGACGATCCCAGCAGCCAAAGTCCCGGCGTTCTCCTCAGGGAAGCTCTTTAAAGAGCGCGTGAACACTCCCCCAAAAGCCTCAAGAAAGCCCAAAGCCCTTGTAAAATAAGAGATGCAGGGCTTGTGATTGTTGTCGCAACCACAAGCCCCTAAACGACAACCTAGCTAGAGGTATGCCGCTATGCATCCATTATCAAATGGCAGCGATAAAAAGAAATGCTGTCGCTGCGAGGAAATTAAGCCGCTTGAAGATTTTTTCATAAGGAATAGCAAGCGAAATATTCGCCATTCCCGCTGTAAGGCTTGCGCTTCTAAGGCTCCCGACTTTAATGGCAATGAACGAAAGAAGGCTTTGAGGCAATCGTTGACGATCAACTGCTGGAAAATCACTCCCGAGCTAAAGAGCCGATTCTTTTCCAAGACAGCCTCAGGCAGTGATTCTTGCTTGACTTGGCAGGCCAAGAAAAACCAGAAAGGCTACGGTTTATTCTCGGTCAGGGGTATTGAGTTTAGCGCTCACAGGGTAGCTTACCGATTGGCCTACGGCCCCATCCCTGATGGGTTGTGCGTTCTGCATCGCTGCGACAACCCTAGCTGCGTTAACTCAGCCCACCTTTTCCTTGGCACCAACTCAGAGAATATTGCTGACCGGATGGCGAAGAATAGGTCTAATCGAAAACCCCGCCGAGTGCTCACAACACTAGCTCAGGTGAAAGAGGTTAGACGAAGATATGGCAAGGGTGAAAAAATCCCCGATATAGCAAGTGCCATGGGCCTTCCCCCCAGGCGAGTGAGGGCCATAGCCCACAAAGAAACATGGCGTTCCGCCTAACAGCGTTCCCTGTCCAACACGCCTACCAAGTCTCGCCGCCCCCTACTCCGGGCGGTTTTTTGTTGCCTGTCCCCGCCCTAACCCCTCCCTCTGCCCCTGCGATCGCACCCTTGACCCAGTAGGGACACTGCCAGGGACACGCCGCCGAAACTGCTGCTGCGCGGGAACCCTCCCCTCACAGCAGCGGGGACATGGGCTGAGACATGGCAGGC
>DASQNN010000295.1:0-4642 GCA_035644955.1 Nodosilinea sp.
ATGCATTTCTACCATCAGCTCGTCTACCACGCGCCGGTAGATGGAGTTGATGGGGCGAGTGTGGTGGGAGTAAAAGTCGCGCTTGGCGTCAGATACCGTGCGTACAGGAGCGTTGTTCACAGCCTAGGGTTCAAAATATTACAGTTCTTATATTGTATTGTCTCGCGGGACTGTGCCTTTGCCAACCTCCCGGCCCAAGCTGGGGATCAGCGGCCTTGGAGCTTTTTGCGCACCTTGGCGGCGGTGCGCTGAACCCAAAGACGCGCCAGGCGAGGTGTGGTCAGCTCAGGGATGTCGGCGCTGTGCTTGACGCGGTAGTCAAAGAAGTGGTTGATCTCAGCCAAAATCACCGCCAGCCGGGGCAGCAGGGCATCGGCGCGGTAGGGGTTTAGATCCTCTGGGGTCATCGCTATGGGGGTGGGGGTTTGGAGGGCGGCGAGGATGCGATCGCAGTCGTACCCCGTCGAGTACACGCCAATTTTGTAGCAGTTAAACCCTGGGTCTAAATAGTCGGCCAGCGCCCCGTTGACGCTGGTAAACACCTGACAGCCGCAGGCCATCGCCTCCATGGGCGGCAGGCCAAACCCCTCGCTCACCCGGCTCAGCGCCCAGTATTCGGCCGAGTCGTAGAGAAAGATCTTGCTGCGGTTGAAGAGCACCGACAGGTCATCTACAAAGCCAGACAGGGTAACCACATTGCAACGGGTTTCCAGCGCCGGAACCAGCTGGTTAAGCAGATAATCTGAGGACTTGCGCACCTGCACCAGCACGTCAATATCCCTGGGCTGCTGCAGGTTGGTAAAGTTGGGCGAAATGTGGTTGGGCAAGTGAAAAATTAGCCCGTTTGGCCGCTTTTGCCCCCAGTAGCCCATGGAGTTGCGGCTGACGGTAATGATTGGAATATCGCCCGGCAGGTTAAACCCGTAGCCGCTGCTGTGGGCGTGGTACACGACCGGGTAGCCCCGCAGCCGCTTCACCAACCGAGGAATGTGAAAGCCCCAGCTGATCACAAAAATGCTGTCGTTCAGGTTTGGCTGCTGAAGCAGATCGTCTAGAAATAGCGTGTCAGCCTCGCGCTGGTCGTAGGTAACAACCTCGGCGGAGCAGATCTGCTGGGCCAGTTTGAGGGTCTTGAGCTCGGCAAACAGCCCGCCGCAGTGGAAGCGCTTGCCGGTGCCGGGAACAAGAAAGTAGAGGTGGCGCATGGATGTTTTGCAAGTTGACTAGTCATTTTACAAGTGGACCAGTCACTTTAGACAGGTTTTGGCTAACTCATGCCGCGCCTAAAATACGAACGTTTTTTGGCGGTTTCTTCAGCTCCGATCGCCCTCCAAAAATTAAACGCCTTAGAGGAATCTAGTAACAAACTGCTGATGGAAAAACTGGCCCATTGGCTGAGGCAGTTTCGCCTTCCGAAGGAGACTGGCATTGGCCAGCACCGCCTACAGTAAAAGCCATACTGGAGGGGGGAAACATGTCGATTAATCATTGGGGACCGCTAGGTTTAGTCGCGATCGCAACCCTGCTGACGGTCGTCTTCTGGCTAGGGCGTCGTTGGCGCGAACAGCGGTATGACCTGCGGGGCAAAACTATTTTAATCAGCGGGGGCTCCCGGGGGCTGGGGCTGGTGATGGCCCGCCAGCTAGTGGCGGCCGGGGCTCGACTGGCAATCTGTGCCCGGGATGAGGCCGAACTAGAGCGGGCAGAAACCGAACTGGTGCAGCAAGGCGGAGAAATTTTAACGCTCACCTGTGACGTCACCCACCAGCTCCAGGTCGAGCAGATGGTGCAGCAGGTCGAAGCGCAGTTGGGAGCGATTGACATTCTGATCAACAACGCCGGTACTGACATCGTGGGGCCTCTAGAAAACCTGACCATGCAGGACTACGACGACCTGATGCAGCTCCATTTCTGGGCACCGCTCTACGCCACCTATGCGGTACTGCCAGGCATGCGCGATCGCAGGGCTGGGCGCATCGTCAACATTTCGTCTGTGGGGGGCAAGGTGGCGTCGCCGCACATGGTGGCCTACTGCGCCAGCAAGTTTGCCCTGACGGGGTTGTCAGCCGGCCTGCACATCGAGCTGGCCCAGGCCGGCATTGCCGTTACCACGGTCTGTCCCGGTTTGATCTACACCGGTGTCAACGACCACGCGCTGTTTAAGGGGCAGCACCGCAAAGAGTACACCTGGTTCAGCATTAGCGAGTCGCTGCCGCTAGTTTCCGCCAGCCCAGAAAAGATCGCTCGGGTCGCCATTGCCGGCATGCGTCGGGGAGCCGCCGAAGTGGTGGTGCCGCTGCCGATTCTGCTCATGGCCCGGCTTTACGGTCTATTTCCGGGGTTAATGACTAGTTTGCTGAGTTGGGGGAGTAGGTTGCTGCCGGGGCCTACCGCAGGTGGCGAAGCGCGGGCCTTTGGCCGAGACAGCCACTCGTCTTGGGCACCGTCTTGGCTAACCTATTTGAGCGATCGCGCTGCCCGACGAAACAACGAGCTGCCGGTTGCCGAACCCAAGGCAACGCCTGAGGTCAACCCAGTGGGCAGCAGAGATGATAGCCCAATGGCAGAGCTATAGCAGAGCTGTCCATGCTCCTGATGTCCAATGCAGCTCACATACCCCCCAATTCCCTAACGTCCCAATCCGTAGAAGCGTTGTCGTAGCCGAGTCAAAAACTCTAAACGGCTTTGGCGCGGCTAAACTCCCCTACCTCCCGCAGAGCGTCTAAAAAGGCGTAGAGAGCCGGGGTGTGCAGCGCATCTTTGAGAATGGTGGCCCCAATGGGTCGAGAAATGGGAAACGGCAACGGCCAAATCTGCACATCGGGGGGCACCGGCTCAGCAGCCAGGCGGGGCAGAATGGCGATGCCCAACCCCTGCTGTACCATTGCCACCATGGAAGAGTCGTGGCGAATGCAGTAGGCGATCTCTAGGGGCTGCGCTTGGGCACCGAGCACGGTGCGAATGCGGAGGCCGCAGCTGCTGTGGCTGGAGCCAATGATAGGCATTTGGCGCATATCTTCAACGGTGAGCGTACCGTGGGGGCGGTAACCCGGTGGCAGCAGGGCTACGTAGTCGTCGTCAAAGATGTGCAGGGTTTCAACATCGTCGTCGTCGATAGTTTCGGCAACACAGAGGTCAACTTCGCCCTTAAACAGCGCCTGCTTCAGCTGGTGCACTTCATCCATCTCGTGGACGCTGATGGCGATCGCCGGATACCGGCGGTGCAACCGCGCGATCGCCCCCGGCAGCACCTGGGTAGCCACGCTGCGAAACGACGCAATTCGCAGGCTGCCTCCCTGCACCCCCCGCACCTGGTTGGCCTCGCTGGCAATGGTATCGAGCAGCCCCAGCATGTCGCGGGCGTGGGCGGTGATGCGATCGCCTACCGGGGTTAGCCGCGCCCCATGGCGACCGCGCTGCAAGAGGGTAATGCCCAGCTCATCTTCGAGGGTGGCAATGGCGTGGCTAACAGTTGACTGGGTGACATCGAGCTTGAGAGCCGCTTCGCTGAAGTTGCCACAATCTGCGATCGCAACCAGGGCCCGCAGCTGAGAAAGCTTAACTTTACTGAGGTTCATGGCTGGTTGAAACCCCTAAACGCTGATTCTAAGGCTAAGGGCTGAGGCTCAAGCCAGCCTATCGATTTTTTGCATAGAACCTATTCACGTCATGCTTTGTTACATTCTGGCCGCTCGCCTAGATTGGGTATATCGGCAACGGCAGCCCAGTTACCCCTGCGCTCCCAGCTAGGGTTTAGAACCCAGCTTTTAGCCTCAGCACTGTAACCTTTACAGCTTGGTATGGCCCCTGGCGGGTCACAGAGCTTGCTGCCTAAGCGTCGTCTGCTCCAACCCTGGAGCACCATCTTAATCCTAGGGAGGCAAAACCATGGATACAACTCGCAAACCCAACCACGACCTGCAGCAGCAGCGTCAACGCCTAGAAGCCCTGGTGCAACCAACCCTAGGCTCTCGTATTGACAACGGCCCTGCTTACAACGGCCCCATTCATGGCCTAGGGCAGGCCCTCAAACAGTTAGGAGATCGAACCATGAGATTCTTTATTGGCCAAAACGAACTGCGCATTTGGCAGCGCACCCGCAATGGTCAACCGCTCTGGTTTGCCCACGACCCGGTAACCAACCGCACCCGCTCGTTCCACTCCGAGCAAGACGTGCGCTACTGGCTCGACAAACGCTACTACGAGTAGCCAGCGCTAACGACTCGCAATCGCTGGGGGGAGCATTATGACGCAGCGATTGTGAGCACCATTCTTTCCACACCCCAGGGCAGCAGGCCAGGCTTGCTGCCCTTTTTACTGGGCCTCTTTGAGTTCGACCCTAAATCTGAATTCAAAAACCCGCATCAAAACAGGTCTCTCGTAGGGGCAAACGGCCGTTTGCCCTTAGCAAGTGAGGGGATGTAATCAGGATTTTGTATAAGTCCCAACCCCAAGCACGACCTGGGCCTAGGCAAAGTCGTGGGCCAAAATGGCCTGCCCCCGGCGGTAGAGTTCTTCGGCGTAGCCCGTCCAGGTGCCCTGGCCCCAGTAGCGAAAGCAGCTAGTTTGCAGCAGCAGGTTGTGAATCAGGGCGTTGCGGTAGCGGTGCTGGCGCTCTAGCGCATCGCCCCGCTCGCTCTGG
>DASQNN010000296.1:0-2026 GCA_035644955.1 Nodosilinea sp.
ACCCGCGATCGCGCCACCGTAGTCAAATTCATGGAGCGCACCTACAGCGAGCTTGACCCCCACCAGCCCACGGGCCACATTGCCGCCACGGTCGATCGCTACCTCAGTCGAGATACGCCCCTCTGGTGGGTAGATGCAGAGTCTACCGCTGCTCCGGTGGGATCGATTTGGCTAGGGCAGGCGACCGATCAGCGCAGCGGCGTGCTGCATCCCTACGTGCTGATGCTCTACGTCGCCCCCAACCATCGGCGGCGGGGCCTTGCAACAGCCCTGCTCACGGTGGCTCACCAGTGGGCCCAGCAGCAGGGGCACAGGCAGATTAGCCTTCAGGTATTTAGCGACAACCAGGTGGCCCAAGCGCTCTACACCAGCCTGGGCTATCAGCCCGAAGCCGTACTAATGAAGAAAGAATTGTTTAAGGCAGACGTAAAAGCTGGGGAATAAGTTGGGTGCAACGACCTGTGATACCAACAAACCTGCCCTAGCGCTGGTACCAACCCGCCAGGGCCAACGCCAGCGCATCGGCGGCATCGTCGGGGCGGGGAATGCGCTCTAGGCCCAGCTCGCGGGCCACCGCCTGCTGCACATCTGCCTTGTCGGCGTTGCCGTAGCCGGTGAGGGCCTGCTTTACCTGGGCGGGGGTAAATTCTACGTAGGGCAGGCTGTGCTGGGCCAGCACCAGCATCACCACCCCCCGCGCCTGGGCCACCAAGATTGTGTTGGCCATGCGGTAAAAGAAAAATTTTTCAATTATCACCTGGTCAGGCTTGTACTGGTCAAACAGGCTGTGCAGGTCGGTGTAGATGGTGCAGAGGCGATCGCCCACCGGAGTCTTGGCGGGCGTTTCAATCACGCCAAAATCGACCACCGTAGCCTCGGCATGGCTGCCTGGGGCCAGCAGGGAACCGGGGTCGTCGCCGTCGATCACCCCAAACCCCAAAATGGCTAACCCTGGGTCAAGCCCAAGAATGCGCTGACCCACAGGAACTCCTACCGTGCCCCCACGGGCTGGCGACCATTCACGGCCGCTTCGTCGGGGTCGGCTAGGCCAAACACCTTGCAGAATACTTTCTCGACCTTGTAGCCCGAGTCGATGCTCTCCAGGGGGTCTTTGCGCAGGCGGTGGCGCAGGCAGAGTACAATCACCCGCTTGATGTCGTCGAGGGTGACTTCGGTGCGGCCCTCGTAGGCGGCGATCGCCTTAGCGGCCCGGTTGGTGACAATGTCGCCCCGCAGCCCGTCCACATCCAGCTCTGAGCACACTTCAGAGATGCGCACCCGGTCTTCGTAGTCGAGGTTGACGGAGGCCAGCCGCTGCTGCGCCTCCACCAGCTTGACCTGGAGCGCTTCCTGCTCGGCCTGGTGCTTGGTCAGGTAGGCGGCGGGGTCTTGGTCAAACTCCGAGCGCTGCTCTACAATCTGCACCCGCAGCTCAGGGTCGCGCACGGTGCGAATTTCGGCGTGCATGCCAAAGCGATCGAGCAGCTGGGGCCGCAGTTCCCCTTCTTCGGGGTTGCCGGAGCCCACCAGCACAAACTGGGCCGGGTGGCGAATGGAGATGCCTTCGCGCTCCACGGTGTTCCAGCCCGAGGCGGCGGAGTCGAGCAGCACATCGACGAGGTGGTCGTCGAGCAGGTTGACCTCATCGACGTAGAGAATGCCGCGATTGGCCTTGGCCAACAGGCCCGGTTCGAAGGCTTTGACGCCCTCAGATAGGGCTTTCTCAATGTCGATGGTGCCGCAAACTCGGTCTTCGGTAGCTCCCAGAGGCAGGTCAACCATGGGCACTTTCTTGTGCGCTACGGGCAGGTCATCGGTGCCGCGCTCGGCCCATACGTCGCGGTCTTGGGGCGAACGGCTGAAGGGGTCATCAGCTACGACCTCGATTTCGGGCAGCAGGTCGGCCAGGGCGCGAATGGTGGTGGATTTGCCGGTGCCGCGATCGCCCATGATCATTACCCCGCCAATTTTGGGGTCGATGACGTTCAGCAGCAGGGCCAGCTTCATGTCGTCTTGGCCAATCACG
>DASQNN010000297.1:0-2806 GCA_035644955.1 Nodosilinea sp.
CATGATCATTCAGGACATGGCGGCCCAGGGCAAAGAGCCGACCTACTGCATGGGCGACGATACCCCCCACGCGGTGCTGTCCGAAAAACCGCACCTGCTCTACGACTACTTCAAGCAGCGCTTTGCCCAGGTCACCAACCCGGCCATCGATCCCCTGCGGGAACGGCTGGTAATGTCCCTGTCCACCCAGCTCGGGGCCCAGGGCAATCTGCTCGATGAAAAGCCCCAGTACGCCCACCTGCTCAAGCTCGAAAGCCCCGTTATTAATGAGGTCGAGTTGGAGCACATTCACAGGTCGGGCTTTGCCACGACTACCCTGTCAACGCTCTATTCCATTGCGGATGGCCCGGCGGGGCTAGCCAAAGCCGTGGCGGCACTGTGCGATCGCGCCGATGAAGCGGTCAAGGCGGGCAACGTCATTGTGGTGCTCAGCGATCGCGTCGACGGCCAGGGCAACGCCGCCCCCCTCTCAGCCGAAGTCAGCTACATTCCACCCCTGGTGGCGGTGGGGGCGGTGCACCACCACCTGATTCGCAACGGGTTGCGAATGCGTACTTCTCTGGTGGTCGATACGGCCCAGTGCTGGAGCACCCACCACTTTGCCTGCCTGATCGGCTACGGAGCCAGCGCCATCTGCCCCTACCTGGCGCTGGAGTCGGTGCGCCACTGGTGGGCCGACAGCCGCACCCAAAAGCTGATGGAAACGGGCAAGCTGCCGGTGTCTACCCTCAACGGAGCCCAGGACAACTACCGCAAGGCCGTGGATGCGGGGCTATTAAAAATTCTCTCGAAAATGGGAATTTCGCTGATTACCAGCTACCGAGGGGCACAGATCTTTGAGGCCATCGGCATTGGTCCCGACCTTCTAGAGCTAGCGTTTCGGGGCACCACCTCTCGCCTGGGGGGCATTTCGGTGACCGACCTGGCCCAGGAAACCATCCGCTTTCACCAGCGGGCGTTTCCTGAACTGTCCATCAAACGCCTGCAAAACATGGGCTTTGTGCAGTCGCGGCCCAGCGGTGAGTATCACATGAACAACCCCGCCATGTCCAAGCTGCTGCACAAGGCGGTGGCCGATCGCCAGTACGACCACTACGAGCTGTACCGCTCTCAGCTGGAAGATCGGCCCATCACCGCCCTGCGGGATCTCCTAGACTTTGACAGCGATCGCGACCCCATTGCCCTAGATCAGGTGGAGTCGGTGGAAACCATCCTGCGCCGCTTCTGCACCGGGGGCATGTCGCTGGGGGCGCTGTCTCGCGAGGCCCACGAGGTGCTGGCGATCGCCATGAACCGCATCGGCGGCAAGTCCAACTCCGGCGAGGGGGGCGAAGACCCGGTGCGCTTCAAGGTGCTCTCGGATGTGGATGGGGAGGGCAACTCCCCCACCTTCCCCCACCTCCACGGGCTACGCAACGGCGACACCGCCAGCTCGGCCATCAAGCAGGTGGCCTCCGGCCGCTTCGGGGTTACCCCCGAGTACCTGATGCACGCCGACCAGATTGAAATCAAGCTGGCCCAGGGGGCCAAGCCTGGGGAAGGGGGCCAGCTGCCCGGCAAGAAGGTGAGCCCCTACATCGCCATGCTGCGCCGCTCAAAGCCCGGCGTGGCGCTGATCTCGCCGCCACCCCACCACGACATCTACTCCATTGAAGATTTGGCCCAGCTGATCTTTGACCTGCACCAGATCAACCCCAAAGCCGGGGTATCGGTGAAGCTGGTGTCGGAGGTGGGCATTGGCACGATCGCGGCCGGGGTCGCCAAGGCCAATGCCGATGTGATTCAGGTGTCGGGCCACGACGGCGGCACCGGGGCCTCGCCCCTCAGCTCGATCAAACACGCCGGGGTGCCCTGGGAACTGGGTCTCACCGAAGTGCACAAGGTGCTGATGGACAACCAGCTGCGCGATCGCGTCACTCTGCGGGTCGATGGCGGCCTCAAAACCGGCTGGGACGTGGTGATGGGCGCGCTGATGGGCGCTGAAGAATTTGGCTTTGGCTCCATTGCCATGATCGCCGAGGGCTGCATCATGGCTCGGGTCTGCCACACCAACAACTGCCCGGTGGGGGTCGCCACCCAAAAAGAAGAGCTGCGCCAGCGGTTTACCGGCGTGCCCGAGCACGTGGTGAATTTCTTCTACTACATTGCCGAAGAGGTGCGATCGCTGCTGGCTCGCCTGGGCTATCCCTCCCTGATCGACATCGTGGGCCGGGCCGACCTGCTCAAGTCCCGGGCCGAAGTATCCCTGGCTAAAACCCAGAATCTAGACCTGAGCACCCTGATGAACCTGCCCGACGGGCGGGGCGATCGCAGTTGGCTGCGACACGGCGGCGTTCACAGCAACGGCCCAGTGCTCGACGACGAGATGCTGGCCGACCCTGACATTCAGCAGGCCATTCAAACTCAGGGCAGCGCCACCAAGACCTATGCCGTCGTCACCACCGATCGCACCATTGGCGCTCGGGTCGCCGGGGCGATCGCCGAACAGTACGGCAACACCGGCTTTGAAGGCCAGCTCAACCTCAGCTTTACCGGCAGCGCCGGCCAGAGCTTTGGGGCCTTTAATCTGCCCGGCATGACCCTTACGCTGGTGGGCGAGGCAAACGACTACGTCGGCAAGGGCATGCACGGCGGCGAAATTGTCATCAAGCCCCCCGCCGGCGTCACCTACGATCCCTCGACCAACGTAATTGTGGGCAACACCTGCCTCTACGGCGCAACCGGCGGCACCCTCTATGCCCTGGGCACCGCCGGGGAGCGGTTCGCCGTTCGCAACTCCAAGGGCCAGGCCGTAATTGAAGGGGCG
>DASQNN010000298.1:0-1651 GCA_035644955.1 Nodosilinea sp.
CGTGACAAGGCAGGGCAAACCCGCTAGAATCAGCCATTAATACAGGCGTTCTAAGTGATGGATGGGATATGCCAGTGAGTTCCAGCCAAATTAAAGCTCTGCTCGACCAAAAGCGGGATGCCTTTAGCGCCTTTAGTCGAGCCAAGTTTGAGCTGATGCACGCCTACAGCCGGGCGTGGACTGAGTTTGCGGGCCTGACCCACCGGCGACAGCTGGCCCAGCTAGACGCGCACTCTGGACCAGCGGGTGCTCGTCCGTTAGAAGAGATCGCCGCTGACAAGGGCATTCTGCCGTTCTTCTTTGCGGAATCGGGGCCAGGCAGCGATCGCTGGACGAACCGGGAGCAAAGCGCCCAGTGGGTGCAAACCGTCCTGGCAGACATCACCACCTTTGCCGTGGACGGTTCCCAAATTTCCCCTGGCAAAGATATCTCCATCCCCCTTGCGCTGCTGCAAATCGGCTGGTTTGAGAACCCCCACAGCGCCACCCGCCCCTACCAAAAAGACGTGCGGGTCGACCTCATGACCCCCTCTGAGCTGGGGCCAAACCCCGCTCAGCCCATCGAGCGCCGGGTCAACATTCGCCGCTTTCAAATGGAGGTGGCGCGGCTGGTGGAATACATCAACGCCTGCCAGGAACCAGAGCGTACCCTGGTGTTTTTCGACGGGGCCCTGGTGGTCACCTTTGCCGAGGCCTTTGACCAGGAGAGCCAAACCGCCTACGTGCAGTCGATTTTGTCGCTGCTAGAGGCCAGCGATCGCCGCCGTGTTCCCCTCGTGGGCTATGTAGATACCTCCTACGCCCGCGACCTCACCACGATGCTGCACCACGTATACGGCCTAGAGGCCACCGAGGGCATCCACGACGCCCAGCTGCTGGCCCGACTGATGGACTGGGGCGATCGCTCGGCGGTGTTTCAGTGCGATCGCGGCGGCATTCTCGACCAGTACGACGGCTACGGCGACCAGATCGCCTTCACCTACCTCAAAACCACCCGCGACGGCTACCCCGTGCGCCTCGAAATGCCCCGCTGGATGTGGGAAAGCGGCTCGATGACCCAATACCTCAACTGGGTACGCGGCGAGGTAATTATTGGCGGCGGCTACCCCTACAGCATCGAAACCGCCGACCAAACCGCCGTTCTCCAGGGCCAAGACAAACATATCTTTCTGCGGGTGCTGCAAGACTGGGCAGAGCGCGAGGAAATCAACCTGCGGCTGTCGCGCAAAATGGTCAGCAAACAGCGCCGTCGCTAAAGCCACGGTGCTGGTGGGGCTAAGCGCTGCGGGCCTGGCTCGCAAAAAGCAGGGGTAGGCGGTTGGCTTAGTCACCCTTCAAAATCTGACATTGCCCATTTGACATTGCCCATAGGGCTCCGGCGACCTACCCAGGTCGTCGGAGCTTTTCTGTGGAAAGGTGCTCAGGAACGTGCTTAGGGGCTTTACCCTGTGGTTGAATCGGAGAATAGCGCACTGGGAATCCCATCAATGGCCGAACCACAACCTCACACCCGCCAGGAAACCGACAGCATGGGGGCGATCGCCGTACCGAGCGATCGCTACTGGGGGGCCCAGACCCAGCGCTCCATTCGCTATTTTTCCATTGGCCAAGACAAAATGCCTCTGGAGGTGGTGCACGCGATCGCCATCAC
>DASQNN010000299.1:0-5893 GCA_035644955.1 Nodosilinea sp.
CGCCGGGGGGCCACAGCTGATAATGGGGCGAGCGGCGTCGGCATCGGCGGCAGCGACCAACGTGACCTGATTTTGTTGCAGGTCGGTGGCTTTGAGAATCAGGTGCTTAGGCTCGGCCTGCACCGCCTCGCCGGTCACCAGCAGGGTGGTTTCGGCCATGCCGTAGCAGGGATAAAAGGCCTGGGGCCGAAAGCCGCTGGGAGCAAAGGCCGCCGCAAATTGGGCCAGGGTAGCCTGCTGGACCGGCTCGGCCCCGCTAAAGGCCAGCTGCCAGGGGCTGAGGTCAAGGGCGCGCCGCTGCTCGGGAGTGGTCTTGCGCACGCACAGGTCGTAGGCAAAGTTCGGCCCGCCGCTAGTCGTAGCCCGGTAGTAAGAAATCGCTTCCAGCCAGCGCACCGGGCGCTGTAAAAACGACACCGGGGCCATCAGCGTCATCTCCGCCCCCACGTACAGCGGCTGCAAAATACCTCCCACCAGCCCCATGTCATGGTAGGGCGGCAGCCAGGAGACTCCCCGACTGGTAGCGGTGTTGCCAAAGCAGCGACCAATCAGCTCAGAGTTGTGCAGCAGGTTGTCGTGGCTGATCATCACCCCCTTGGGCAAGGCGGTTGACCCCGAGGTGTACTGCAACAGGGCCAGGGTGTGGGCCTGGATGGCCGGGGGCCGCCACTGCTGGGCCAGGTCGGGTTGCAGGCCGTCGGTGCTGAGGCAGTAAAGCGATCGCAGCTGGGGGGTCTCGGCCAGTCGCCGCTCCAGCTTTTGCAGGGTGGCGTTGTCGGTCAGAGCCACGGTGGCCCCGGCATCCTGCACCATCGCCTGGATGCGATCTAAGGAGCGGTTGGGGCGCGGCGGGTAGGCCGGCACGGCAATCGCCCCGGCGTAGAGGCAGCCAAAAAATGCGGCAATGTAGTCTAGACCGGCGGGATAGAGCAACAGCACCGGCTGGTTGTGGCAGTTGAGCTCTTGGAGCAGCACGGCAATGGCCTGGGCTTGCTGCTGCAGAGCGCTGTAGGTAATCGTCTGGGCAGTCTCGGGGGTGCCCTCCGCCAAAAAACGGTAGGCTGTGCCCTGGGGAGTCTGCTCAGCCCGCCAAGCCAACAAATCCACAAAGGTTGCGATCGCTGTCAAGGGCTGTAGCGACGTCTGGTTCAGTGTTCGGTTCAACATATCCACAGCCCTGAAAAACTTAAAGGAGGAGTACCCCTGCCAGCGGTAGACGAGGACTGTCTAGGCGCACTCTAGAATACCAATAGAGGTATCCGATTACCTAGGCTTAACCCAGCAACAGCTGCCCTGCCGCTCCCAGTTTTGGGGCCGACAGACCGCTCAACCATTGCTATTACCGATTCAAAGCCCTAGGTAATTAAGTTCTAAAGCCGGATCTAGCAACCCTACCAGCATAGACAGTGGGGCGGGCACCATGTCGCCGCGAAAGTCCAGAATTTGAACTAGCACAAGGTAACCAACCGCTAGCAGCAGGGAAATTACCCCGGTGATTACCGCTACCAGTTTTGAACGATCTAGCTTGAAGCGATCCATAGAGCAACTTAAGAGCAATTTATCAATTTGAGGCGTGAATGAGACCTAAGCTCAGCGTATTCTCTGCGAAGCCTGTCTTAACGCTACAGGTTGTGAGGCATTGGCCCATGCATTCAGCCTGGCACAACGGGAGCTAAATCGGCCCCTGGCAAGGGAGAGGTTCTCGAAGGGTATTCTAAGGATGAGTCCTTTAATGATTATCGTCTATTTGGTCTTCGCACGGTTTCTATGAGCGCTCCATCGTTACCAATTGATCCTACCCAGTTAGACAACCGTTTGCCAGACAATCGCCCCGCTGTGGTGCAGACCCAGGGGCTAACCAAGGCCTATCGCACCGGATTTTGGCTCAATCAGCGGGTCACTTCCCTCAGCAACTGTTCCCTGACCATTCACCAGGGCGAAACCTTTGGGCTGCTGGGCCCCAACGGGGCGGGCAAAACCACTCTCCTGAAAATTTTGCTGGGCATCATTCGCCCCACCACCGGTAGCGCCACGCTGCTCAACCATCCCCTGGGCGATAGCGCCGTGAAGCAGCGCATCGGCTATCTGCCAGAAAATGCCTACTTCTACGACTTTTTGACCGGCTGGGAGTTTTTGCAGTACACCGCCGGGCTGTTTGGCCTCTCGCGGGCAGCTCAGCAGCGCCGCATTGTAGAACTGCTCGACCTGGTGGGGCTACCCCAGGCGACCGCCAAAAAGAAGCAGCTGCGGCAGTACTCAAAGGGCATGCTGCAGCGAGTGGGCATGGCCCAGGCGCTGATCAACGATCCCGATGTGGTGTTTTTAGATGAGCCAATGTCGGGGCTTGACCCCACCGGGCGGTTTCAGGTGCGGGAGATTATTTTGGCCCTGAAGCAGGCGGGCAAGACGATCTTTTTTAACAGCCACATTTTGTCGGATGTGGAGGTGATCTGCGATCGCATTGCTATTCTCGACCAGGGCGAGCTGATTGCCATGGGCAGCCTAGACGAGCTGCTGGGCACCGCCGACCAATACTTTGTCAAAGGACGCGGCGGGCGACGAGCTGACCTAGAGCCCTGGCTCGACTCAATGACGGTGCAGGGCGACCTCTGGCAGGGCCATGTCAAGGGCGACCCCTACGAGTTTGCCAAGCACATTCCCCTGGCCGGGGGGCATCTGATTGCCCTACAGCAGACCCGCCCCACCCTGGAGGAGTTTTTCATTGCTCAAATCCGCCAGCGCCGGGGTAAATAAAGGGATACGGGCAAGGAGAATACGGAATTGAGGCAGGCCCGCTAGGCACGCCCTGGGGCCTCCCTAAACAGCCGACATCCCGACTCCCTTACTGCCCTATACTCCCTTACCCGCCATCGTTACTGGCCCATCGCTACTGGCCCATCGCTACTGGGCCGTGGCCACTACGGCAGAGCGGGGCGGCAGCGCCAGGGTTTCACCGGCCCAGGTGGCCCCCTGGTAGGTGAAGACCGCATCGGCGGCTTTGACCGCTGAGGTCAGGGTGTCGGTCGAGAGGGTAACGGTATTCTCCGCTCCTGCATTCAACGCCACCAGAATGCGATCGCTCCCCAGGGTGCGGCTGAAGATGTAGCCACTGCCCTCGGCGTGCAGCACCTCGTAGGTGCCGGTGCGCAGGGCTGGGTAGCGGTGGCGCAGGGCAATCAGCTGCCGGTGAATGTCGAGCAGGTCTTGGCGCCACTCTTTTTCGGGGGGAAAGGTGCGGCGGCAGTCGGGGTCAAGTTCCCCCGGTAGACCGACTTCGTCGCCGTAGTAAACACTCGGTGCCCCCGGAAAGGTAAACAGCAGCACCGTAGAGAGCACCATGCTAGCGTCGTCTTCACTCACCACCGAGTAGATGCGGGCGACATCGTGGCTGGAAAGCAGGTTGAGCTGGGTGAGCTGAATATCCCAGGGGTAGAGCTTGAGCAGGTACTGGATTTTTTCGGCGTAGCCCGCCGCGTCCAGGGCTGGGTAGGGGTAGTAGTGAGGATCTTCAACCAGATCCATGCGCACGCGATCGCCCGCCGCAAAGGCAAGCGATGGCCCCGTAAACAGGTAGTTCATTACCCCGTCAAACTGGGTACCGTCGAGCCACTGGCGGGCGTCGGTCCACACTTCACCAACGATGTAGGCTTCGGGGTTGATGGCTTTGATGCGATCGCGAAACTCCTGCCAAAACCCTTCGGTTTTGATCTCAAAGGGTACATCCAGCCGCCAGCCGTCGATGCCCTGGCGCACCCAGTACTCACCAATGCGCATAATGTATTCGCGCACCGCCGGGTGGTCGTGCTTAAAGGTGGGCAGGGCACGGTTGTCGACCCAGCTTCTGTAGTTGGCGGGCTGTGCCCCATCGTAGGCCGACAGGGGCCAGCCTTCCACCTCAAACCACTCCAGCCAGGGGGAGTTGGGGCCGTTTTCAAGAATGTCATTAAAGAAGAAAAAGCCGCGACTACAGTGGTTAAATACCCCGTCTAGCACCACTTTCATATCTTTGGCGTGGGCCGCTTCCAGCAGGTCAGAAAATGCGGCATTGCCCCCTAGCAGCGGGTCTACCTGGTAGTAGTCGTGGGTGTGGTAGCGGTGGTTGCAGGCCGACTGAAAAATCGGCGTCATGTAGATGGCGGTAATGCCCAGATCAGCCAGGTAGTCGAGCTTTTCAGCGACTCCCCACAGGTCACCACCCTTATAGCCAAACGGGGTAGGCGGCGTCTCCCAGGGTTCTAACGACACTGCCATGGCAGGGCTATCGAGATGCTGTTCAGTACGGGCAAAGCGGTCGGGGAAAATTTGGTAGAAGACAGCGTGCTTCACCCAGTCTGGAGTTTGAAAAGCCATGGAAGATGCCTTGGTTGCTACCGTTAGGCTACCGTTATCTGGCCTGAGTGACCACCGCAAATTGGTGAGAGAGTTGTTTGAATCAGATTTTTTTGGATCAGCCATTTTGGGATCAGATTTAGATTCCTGTCCGCTGATCCATGGGTCCCTTTTTCCGGCGTCGGCCTTGGCGTTTCCCCAAATTAGGTCTCGGTCACGAGGGTACAGACCCCCAAATAGCAGCCACTGGGGTGGCGACCGAGCAGGTACAGCGTCACATTGACGGCCCCCACTCGAAAGCTTTGCAGATCGGTCAGGTGCAGGTTTAGAACATCGCGCAGGCGCGCGTATTTTTGGGCCAGATGGCCACCCTGGGCGCTGGCCCAATAGGGGTTGTTTAGCACTGGCCGAAAAAAGTCATCGGCCGATTGGTGCTGCCCCTTGGCAGGGTCAGCCCCCAGGTGCTGACCGAGGGCGGCGGTATTGGGCATGGGGTCGGCGTAGATCATGAGAGAGACCAGGGCATCGCTTTCGCTGGGGTACCAGAGACCGGCGATCGCCCCCTCCAGATCCTCCAGGCAGGCCACCAGGTTAGTATTTTGGGCGTTAAACTCAGGCTGAAGTTCCATGTCAAGCGGGTTGTAGATCTTTGAGAATGCCCAAAGCCGCGTCGATATGGCCCTTGGGGTTGAACTGAGAATTGAACAGGTGGCGCACGGTGCCTTCTCTGTCGATGACGTAGGTGACTCGCCCCGGCAGGAGGCCCAGGGTAGCGGGCACACCGTAGGCCTTGCGCACCGCCGCCCCCTCGTCGCTGACCAGCGTAAAAGGCAGATTGTGCTTGTCGGCAAACGCTCGGTGCGACGCGGACGAGTCGCTGCTGATGCCAATCACCTCAGCCCCTGCCGCCGCAAAGTCTTCGTAGCGATCGCGAAACGAGCACGATTCTACCGTGCAGCCGGGGGTGTCGTCTTTGGGGTAGAAGTACAGCACCACAGCCTTTTGGCCCCGAAAGCTGCTCAGCGTCACAGCCTCACCTGCCTGGTTTGGCAGGGCGAAATCGGGAGCAGTGTCGCCCACTTTAATGGCCATAGCTACAAAATCTCCTGGGTGAGCGGGTAGTTCTTTAGAATACTTAATAACGCGATTCCACGCCTAACGGACAGCCGCCTGATTGGATGCCATAACAGCGTCGCATTTAGTGTCACATCCAGCCAGCGTCATATCCAGATGCATTTCCTAATATTCTAGCCGTCCGTGATCGCCTCACCCCCGCCCCTACTCGCCCCCGCCCATGCCTACCCTTGTCTGGTTCCGCAACGACCTGCGCCTCCACGATCATCAACCGCTAGATCAAGCCTTGCGAACCGGACAAACCGTTCTTCCCGTCTACTGTTTTGACCCCCGCCAGTTTGGCCAGACTAGCTTTGGCTTTCCCAAAACCGGGGCTTATCGGGCGCAGTTTTTGCTAGAGAGCGTAGCCAATTTGCGCCAGTCTCTCCAGGCCCTAGGCAGTGACCTGGTGGTGCGGGTAGGCCAGCCCGAGGTCATTATTCCAGACCTG
>DASQNN010000300.1:0-18733 GCA_035644955.1 Nodosilinea sp.
CAGGGCTTTGATTTAGCCACCGTGATGAAGGCATCCCAGGCGCTGTCGGGGGAAATTGTGCTCAGCGACCTGCTCACCAAGCTGATGCAGATCGTGCTCGAAAACGCCGGGGCCGAAAAAGGCCTGCTGCTGTTAGAAACGGCAGGGCAGCTCGGGGTCGAAGCCTCCGGCACCGTAGATGCTGACGACATTGCCGTGCAGTACTGCGCCGGGGCAGCCATGGGCGGCGGCCCCAGGCCCAGTGGCGCAGCTACCGCGGTCCTACCGCTCTCGGTGGTCAACTACGTGGTCAGAACCCAAGCGGCTCTGGTGCTCAACAACGCCAATCGAGAAGAGCGCTTTGCCACCGATCCCTACATTCAGGCCCAGCAGCCGAAGTCGGTGCTGTGCACCCCGATTCTGCACCAGGGCAAACTCACCGGCGTTCTCTACCTAGAAAACAACCTGGTTACCGGGGCCTTTACCCCCGATCGCCTGGAGATCTTGCAGCTGCTGGCGGCCCAGGCGGCCATTTCCATCGAGAATGCCCGCCTCTACGCCGACCTAGGCGAGGCCAACCGCACCTTGGAGGCCAACGTGGCCGCCCGCACCCTGGAGCTACAGGCCAAAAACATCCACCTCCAGCAGGAAATTCGGGAGCGGCAGCGGGCCGAAGAGACAGCCACGGTAGCCAACCGCGCCAAAAGCGAGTTTCTGGCCAACATGAGCCATGAGCTGCGCACCCCCCTCAACGGTATTTTGGGCTATAGCCAGGTGCTGAAAAAAAATCCCCACCTCGACCCGCAGCAGCAGAAGGGGTTAGACGTCATCCATCGCTGCGGCGACTACTTGCTGACGCTGATCAACGACGTGCTCGATTTCTCTAAAATCGAAGCGCAGAAGATGGAGCTGCACACCAGCCCCTTTCACCTGCCCTATTTTCTTGAAAACCTGCTCGAAATCTGCCGCGTTCGCGCCAGCCAAAAGCAGATCGCGCTGAACTACGAAACCTCCTCCCCCCTGCCCCAGTTTGTTGACGCCGACGAAAAGCGGCTCCAGCAGGTGCTGCTGAACCTGCTGGGCAATGCCCTCAAGTTTACCGAAACCGGCCATGTCACCTTGAGGGTGGGCTATGCTCCGCCCAGCGTGCCCGATGCTGAGCCAGGGGTACCGGCATACGAGGTATTCACCCCAGGCCCCATTCGTTTTGAAATCGAAGATACGGGCATTGGCATTGCGCCCGCCCAGCTCGAGCAGATCTTTCAGCCGTTTCACTCGGTCAATCAGCCGGGGCAACCCACCGAGGGCACCGGCCTGGGGTTGGCCATCAGCCGCCAGCTGGTGCAGCTGATGGGCAGTGATATTCAGGTCAGCAGCACGGTGGGCCAGGGCAGCCGGTTCTGGTTTGATCTAGAGCTGCCGGAGTCTCAGCTCAAGGGTCAGGGCAGTTTGGCCGATGGCAAGGCGATCTGGGGCTATGGGGGCGATCGCCGCACCCTGCTGGTGGTCGATGACAAAGACTACAACCGAGCGGTGATTGTCAATTTGCTCGAACCGCTGGGGTTTACGGTGCTGGAAGCCAGCGATGGGCACCAGGGCCTAGCCCAAGCCCGGCAGCACCGGCCCGACGCCGTGCTGGTCGACCTGGTCATGCCGCAGATGGACGGGTTTGAGATGACCCGCCAGCTGCGGCAAATCCCTGAACTGCACAAGGTGGTGGTGATTGCCCTTTCTGCCAGCGTGCTGGAATTTGACCAGCGCCTCAGCCAGGCCGCCCACTGCGACGATTTCTTGCCCAAACCCGTCCACGAACCCGCCCTGCTGCAGAAGCTCCAGGCCCATTTGGGTCTAGAGTGGGTCTATGAGCCGGTCTCCTCCGCTGCTGTCCCTAACCCAGCCACCAACCAACCGCCCGCCCCGCTGCCCCTTGCCGCCATCCCCACCGCCGCAGAACTCGACGTCCTGCTCGACCTCGCCCTCCGGGGCGACCTGAAGGGCCTCGTCGCCCACACCAATCGCCTGGAGGCCTCAGCCCCCCAGTGGGCTGCCTTTACCCTCCAGCTAAGGCAGCTGGCCATAAGCTATAAGGGAAGACAGGCAATTGAATTGATAAAGCGCTATCAACCACCGGCATGAGCGAAGACACAGCCAAGGCAGGCACCATTCTGGTCGTCGATGACACCCCCACTAACCTGGAAGTGCTGTTCGATTTTTTGAGCAATGCCGGGTTCAAGGTGCTGTTTGCCGAGGATGGGGAAAGTGCCCTTAAAACGGCCCACTACGCCACCCCTGACCTGATCTTGCTCGACATTCTAATGCCGGGCCTCAATGGCTTCGAAACCTGCCAGCGGCTGAAGGAGAACGAGGCCACCGCCTCGATTCCGGTAATTTTTTTAACGGCCCTGACCGAAACCAACGAAAAGGTGAAAGGCTTTGCCCTGGGCGCGGTGGATTTTATTACCAAACCGCTCCAGTACGAAGAAGTGCTGGCCCGGGTGAACACCCACCTGCGACTACAGAGCCTAGCGAAGCAGCTGCAGGATCAAAATGCCCGGCTAGAGCAAGAGGTCGAGGAGCGCAAACAGGTCGAAGCTGACCTCCAGCGGCAAAATCAGCGATCGCAGCTGTTTGCCGAAGTCACCCTCAAAATTCGCCAGTCCCTACAGATCGACAACATTCTGCAAACCTCGGTAACTGAAGTGCAGCACATTTTGCAGGCCGATCGCGTGCTGATCTATCGGCTCTGGCCCGATGGCACCGGCAGCAGCGTGGCCGAAGCGGTGCAGGGCGACTGGCCCGAGGTGATGGGCATTGTCTTTCCCGCCGAGGTGTTTCCCGATGAGACCAAAGAGCAGTACAGCCACGGTCGGATTCGTAAATTGGGCAACGTTGAGCGCGATCGCGATGTTCCGCCCTGCCTGGTCGAGTTTCTGCACCAGCTACAGGTCAAGGCCAAACTGGTGGTGCCCATTCTGACCCAGGGCGACCTGTGGGGGTTGCTGATTGCCCACCAGTGTTCTGGTCCCCGCCAGTGGACGACCTTTGAAATCGAGTTGCTGCAGCAGCTGGGCAATCAGGTGGCCATCGCCCTCACCCAGGCCCAGCTGTTCGAGCAGGAAACCCAGCAGCGCCAGGAGCTAGCCCGCTCCAACGAAGAACTCCAGCAGTTTGCCTACATTGCCTCCCACGACCTGCAGGAGCCGTTGCGCATGGTCACCAGCTACCTACAGATCCTAGAGCGCCGCTACCAGGGCCGCCTCGATCCCGATGCCGACGACTTTATTCAGTTTGCCGTCGACGGTGCCCTGCGCATGCGCACCCTGATCAACGACCTGCTGACCTACTCCCGGGTGGGCACCCGGGGGCAGGCGTTTGAGCTGACCAGCTGTAGGCTAGCGGTCGACAGCGCGATCGCCAACCTCCAGCTGGCGATCGAAGAAAGTGGAGCCGTCGTTACCTACGGCGATCTGCCCCAGCTGCGGGCCGACCCCACCCAGCTGACCCAGCTGTTTCAAAATCTAATTAGCAATGCCGTCAAGTTTCGCAGCGAAGCCCCTTGTCGCGTTACCATCGAAGCCAGTCAAAAGGCAGATGCGTGGTTGTTCGCCGTCCAAGATAATGGCGTTGGCCTTGATCCCCAGTATGCTGAAAGAATCTTTGTGATTTTTCAACGGCTAAACAATCGACTCGATTATCCGGGCACCGGGATTGGACTGGCGGTTTGCAAAAAAATTGTGGAGCGGCACGGCGGCAACATTTGGGTTCAGTCTGAACCGGGCCAGGGAGCAACCTTTTACTTTACCCTGCCCGAGGGAGGTTCCCGCTGATGGTGCGTTCCAGAAGTCTTTCCCAACCCATCGAAATTCTGCTGGTCGAAGACAACCCCGGCGATGTCAGGTTGACCCAGGAAATCCTTAAAGACGGCAGAATTCACAATCACCTCAACGTAGTCGATGACGGGGAAAAAGCGATCGCTTTTTTGTACCGCACCCCGCCCTATACCCACGCCCCAGAACCCAGTTTAGTGCTACTCGACCTCAACCTACCCCGGCGAGGTGGACTGGAGGTGCTGAAGATTATTAAAACCAATGAGACCCTCAAGCACATTCCGGTGATTGTATTCACCACCTCCCAGGCGGAAGAAGACATTATGAGCGCCTACAATCTCTACGCCAATTGCTACGTTACTAAACCCATCGACCTCGAACAGTTTACGAAAAGTGTCCAATCCATCGAAGACTTTTGGTTGGCCATGGTGCAGCTGCCATCGGAGTAACCCATGGATAACCAAACCCCCATCCACGTGTTTCTGATCGAGGACAACCCCGGCGATCGGCGGCTCATGCAAGAACTGCTGCGGGAAGTGGCCTCAGTTTCTGTTCGTTTGGAGTATGCTGAGAGCCTCAGTCAGGGCATTCAATGCCTGCGAGAAAACCACTTCGACATTGTGCTGCTAGACCTGTTTTTACCTGACAGTCGGGGGTTTTCTACCTTTACCCAACTACAGCAGCAGGAGCGCGATACGCCCATCGTTGTCACCACCGGTCTCAACGACGAAACCCTGGCGCTGAGAGCGGTGCAAGCCGGGGCTCAAGATTACCTGGTCAAAGGCCAAATTACCGGTGAACTGCTGGTGCGTTCGATTCGCTACGCGATCGAACGGAAACGAACGGAGCAAAAAATTCGCGAGCAGGCCGCCTTGCTCGACATTGCCACCGACGCCATTCTCGTGCGCGACGTGCAAAATCAAATTTTGTTTTGGAATAAAGGCGCTGAACGGCTGTACGGATGGACGGTGGACGAAGCGTTAGGCAAGACGGTCGGCCTGCTCTTTCAAGACGGTTTAGCGCAGGTTCAGGCGGCTCAGCAGCAGCTCATGAGCGACAATGAGTGGCAGGGAGAGCTGAACCAAATCACCAAAACCGGGCAAAACATCACCGTTGAAAGTCGGTGGACGTTGGTGCGCGACGACGATGGCGAACCCAAGTTTATTCTGGTTGTCAATACCGATGTGACGGCGAAAAAACAGCTAGAAGCCCAGTTTTTTCGCGCCCAACGCCTGGAAAGTATTGGCACCCTGGCCAGCGGCATTGCCCACGATCTCAACAATATTTTGACCCCTGTTTTGACCACCGCCCAGCTTTTGCAGATGAAGCCTGGCAACCTGGATGAGCGCAGTTTGCACATGCTCAAGATCTTGGAGACCAATGCCAGACGGGGAGCCGAAATTATCAAACAGGTGCTGTCCTTTGCCCGGGGGGTTGAAGGCAACGATACGATACTTCAAACCGGGCATTTAATTCGAGAAATTCAGCAGATTATTCAGGAAACGTTTCCTAAATCTATTGAATTAGAGGTAGATGTTCCCCAGGATCTCTGGACGGTAATCGGCAACGCTACCCAGCTTCACCAAGTGCTGATGAACCTGTGCGTCAACGCCCGCGATGCCATGCCTGAGGGAGGCCGACTCAGCATCTCAGCCGAAAATCTTACCCTCGATAGAGACTACACCCGTACCAATTTAGAGGCTAAAGAAGGGAAATACATTGCCATTACTGTGGTAGACAGCGGGGTTGGCATTTCTCCCGAACTGCTCGATCGCATTTTTGAGCCGTTCTTCACGTCAAAAGACGTTGGCAAGGGTACTGGGCTGGGGCTGTCAACGGCGCTGGGAATTATTAAAAGCCATCGCGGTTTTATTACCGTATCTAGCACCCCCGACCAAGGAACTCAGTTCAAAATTTTCTTGCCCGCCGTTGCCGCCGCCTATCCAGCCAAGGTGATCGATCCAGAAGTAATGGTCGGCCATCAAGAGCTAATTTTAATCGTAGACGATGAACTCATGGTGCGCGAGGTAACCAAGGCTTCCCTAGAAACCTATTGCTACCGCGCGCTAATGGCCTGTGATGGGGTTGAAGCGATCGCGCTCTATGCCCAACAACAAAGCGATATTCGCCTGGTAATTGTAGACATGATGATGCCAACCATGGATGGGGCGACCACCATTCGCATCCTGCAAAAAATCAACCCTCAGGTCAAGATCATTGCCGTCAGCGGGCTTCCCTACAACACCCATGAATTGTCCACCGTTGCACCCTTAGGCATTCAAAGTTTTCTCCCCAAGCCTTACACCGTCGAAGAATTAATCAAAGCTGTCCATGACGCGCTGTGATTGCCGGATTAATGTGGTTGCCGGATTAATATAGCAAAGCTGAGTTTGGGGCGGTCGAGTGCTACTGGCGCGAGTGCGACAGGTCGTTCATTGGCTTCGTGGCTGAGGTGTGGTTCAGTGAGTTGCCCTCTGGCTTCTCTACTCGCTGGGCAGCGGTCGTGGGCTACTCCATCCTGGTGCGCTCTGTGTCTTTTGGGAGCAACCGGAAATTGGCTTAGAGTAGCCCAATCGTTTAGAAGTTGAGCAATCCGGCGCATTCCTGGTGAAACCAGTCACGGGCGACAGTGAAATTGCGATCGCTTTCCAGGTATATGGCTCCCATCAGCGCCTCGAACATCTCCCCAAGCATGTCACCCTTTAAGTCTTTGTCACCGATACCCCATCCCCAAGAGAACGCCTTGCACCTCCTGGGTGGGGTAAAGGCGAAAGTACATCAGGATGAACAGTAACTTATCCTCCAGGTCGCTCAGCTGCGCTTTGCGCCCCACTCCGATGGCTCGTTGGCGGCCTTCGCGCTGAAAGGTGTCTTGGATGAAGCTGTCCCAAGCATTGCCAAAGCTGGGCAACAATGCCTCAAACTCTTGCCGCCTCAGCCCAGTCAAACTGCACAAGGTTTGGGGTTTTGTCCGCAACTCGGCATAAATCATTTTCATGGGCTCACCCTGGTCTATGCTCCTTCTATCGGCTCTATTTCCGATAAGGTCTATTGAACTCCGTTGAGACCGTCGTGCGCTTCGCTGAATCCTTGACCTTCAAAGGCAACCGCCCCGCCGTCAGCCTCGTGACCCAAACCTATGAAACTGGCATTAAGCTCATGCCAACAGCTATGGCAGACTTGGAAAAGCAGTTCTATCACTTACCCGGCTTGGAAAAGTGGTTCGTCGAAATCACCCCACAGCCCGCCTAGCAAATGGATGATTTATTTGTTGGAGTACTCTAAGGTTCACGGTCTGCCTGCCAACAATTGATCGAGGGACATTGCCACCGCTTGCTTGTGGATCACCAACGCCCCATCCACCTCTAACATCGCTTCAGAATTGAGATGAGCCCTAAACCCGCTGGCAAAGGCGGTAAAATTCAGCATGGCTAGGCCTGTAACCTTTAGCACAAAGACCGGAGACCCTGTTCGCTAGGACTGCCCCCATGTCCGTTGTCTACGAAGTTGAGCACGTTACCCGCTACCGCTACGCCAAGCCGGTTACCTTTGGCTCCCATCGGGCTATGTTTTTGCCGCGGGGCAACTATAGTGGGCGACTGCTGCACTATTCCATCGAGGTCAACGTGCCCGCCCGGGTGCACTGGGTCAGCGATACCCTGTCTAACAACGTGGCGGTAATCGACATCGAGCAACCGGCCCAGGAGCTCACCATCACCTGCCGGTTTCAGGGGGAACACTTTGGCACCCGCAGCATTGAAGACTTTCCCCTCGACCCCAGGGCCAATCAGGTGCCGGTGCAGTACACCCCCGACGAGTGGACGGACCTGGCGGTCTACCTACGGCCCCACGCCGAAGACCCCGACGGCTCGGTGGCCGCCTGGGCAAAGAGCTTTGTGCTAGGCGATCGCGATGCTACTAGCGACGTGCTGAATCGAATCATGAACACCATCCGCGATACCTTTACCTACCGGGGGCGGGAGGAAGAAGGCACCCAGGCCCCAGGGGAAACCCTAAAGCTAAAATCGGGCACCTGCCGCGACTACGCCTGGTTGATGATCGAAGCCCTGCGGCGGCTGGGGTTTGCCTGTCGGTTTGTGTCGGGCTATCTCTACGACTCGGCCCTCGACGGCGGCGACGTGGGCATGACCGGCTCTGGGGCCACCCACGCCTGGCTGCAAGTGTACCTACCGGGGGCTGGCTGGCTGGTGTACGACCCCACCAACCGCATTACCCAGGGGTTTGATTTGATCGCCGTTGCGATCGCGCGGCACCCCGGTCAGGCCAGTCCCCTGGCGGGGTCGTGGTTTGGCGAAGCCAGCAACTATCTGGGTATGGAGGTGGCGGTGGCGGTGCGCAAGCTGGGGGCGGTGCCCGAGTTTGCCTAACCAAGGTTGCTTAACCTAGCGACCCAGCAGGTTGGGGATATCGGCACAGCCGCCGGGAACCGTGGCGCGGGTGCCCTCGCCGCCCCAGGCGCAGACGTAGCGGCGCTGCTCCTCTGACAGCCGGTAGACGCCGCTTAGGTTAGCGCCTTCGACCACGGCGCCGGTGTTGGCTCCGGTGGTGTAGTCGGGCAGGCCCGTGCGGGTGCGAGGGGTAGCGGTTTCGGCGCTGCCGTAGAACAGCCGCGCCTCCATTAGGTCGGCCCCCGACAGGTTGGCCTGGTACAAAATGGCCCGGGCAAAGTTAGTTCTGACCAGGTCGGCCCGCCGCAGGTCGGCGCGGATCAGGTTGGTTTCGCTGAGGTCGGCCCAGCGCAGGTCGGTGCCTGACAGGTCGGCAGCGGCCAGCATGGCCCCCAGATCGATCACCCGGGTGCCGTTGGACAGGTCCTCTTCGTAGCCGCCGCGTCCGTCTAGAATAGGGCGGCCCAGGCGGTTATCGCGCCGCAGCGGCGTCACCAGCTTAGAGCGTGACAAAAAGCGAATCACCTTAGCCTTACCCCCGGCATCGACGCTGCTGAGAATGGCCGCAGTGCGGGCCTCGGCAATGATGCGCTCCTGGGGCCAGTCTTCGAGCAAGCCTTCGTCATCGAGCACCAGTTCTGAAATGCCCTGAAAAAAGGCGTCGATGGTTTGCTGTTGGGTAATTAGGTTCTGCTGTTTGGTCAGATCGCGGGAAATAACGTATTGCCGCCAGGCGACGAACAGAGCCAAAAAGGCGATAAAAATTTGCCCGATCGCCCCCAGGAAGTCGCCCAGGGCACCGAGAATATCCCACCGCAGGGTCAAACTCCAGGTAAGGATGGCGCGGTTGAGGCCGGTAATAGTCATCAGCCCTACCAGCCCCACCAGCACCCCTGGTATGGCAATCAGCAGCGACTGTTGTCGCGGCGACAGCTCGCCTATCACCTCTCGAAAGAAAGGCCACATTAGCCGAATGGACACCAGGGTCGCCACCAGGGACCCGGCCAGGGTGAGCCAAAAACTGCCGGTAGCCAGCCCCAGGCCAATAACGGCCACCGCCACGATGGTGATGGCGCTGGCCGAGGTCACCGCGGAGTCGATCAGAATGGGCTCCGCATTCATGGGGTCGGAGGGGTCGAGATCGAGCCGCTGGGGGGGCGATGCGATCGCTCTACTGGTCGCCTTATCGCCATTTGAGGCCGCCGCCGACCGCTCGGCGAGCTTGACGGGCGCCGGGTCAGCCCCATTGTCAGCCCCACTCTCAGCCTCACTGTCGGCGGCAGATATGGGCAGCTGAGGCTGGGCGGGGTCTGGGAGCGGTGGGGTCATAGCGCGACGGCTGGCAAAAATTGGAGTGAACCCCTGAGGGGTAGGGCAGCAGGGGGCCGAGGGGACTGGCGTTGTTGTCTGGTCTTTATTTAAGCACCTTAACTTCTGAACTATAGCTATTGAGGCGCGTTTGGCCCCCTAATCTATGCCCTGAAGATTCATGACCTAGAGCCACCAAACGCCCTCACCACTGTCACCCAGATGCTCCGACGGCGCTCCCCATGGCGTTGACTACAGCTTCAAGATCGCCCTGGCTAGCCGAGCCCGACCCATCGGCGGTAGACTGAGGGGGATTTTGCGCGCTAATGAAGAGCGGTTTAGACGTGTTTTGGGGCGTATTTTAGGGCGTATCGAGGAGGCGAGGAACAGCGGCACCATGGTGATTACTGGGTTAATTTTGCTGGCAGCGATCGCAATTCTGGTCTGGGGCTATCGCCGCGCCCAGCCCTACGGCAGCGTAGGCATTTTGGCCTGGCTGCAATCGGTGGCGCTGATGGCCCCCTGGCTGCTGTTTTTTGGGCTATTTGCCCTGGGCGTTTACATCAACCTGGCCGGGGTGCTGCTGCTGTTGCTGGTGTCTACGGGGCTGTACGTCTATCTGGGCCGACGGCTGCGTGCCCTAGGCCAAGACACCCTCTCAACCCAGCGCCCGGCCCCGGTGGCAGCGGTAGACCAGGCCCCTGGGCCAAGCGATCGCGCCGACCAGACCGACCAACCCAGCCCAGCCCCTGCCGAGGCCCCAGCGGCGATCGTCATTGCCCCCGCAGATTTGACCCAGATTGAGGGCATTTTTGGCCTCGACACCTACTTTCGCACCGAGACCATTCCCTACGACCAGGGGGCCATTTTCCGCGGCAACCTGCGGGGCGAGCCGACGGCCACCCAGGCCCAGCTGACAAAATCGCTGGAGGAGCGACTGGGCGATCGCTATCGCCTGTTTTTAGTCGAAAACCTGGAGCAAAAGCCCACCGTAGTGGTGCTGCCCGCCACCGCCGACCCCGCCAAAACCACCCCGGCCCAGTGGGCGCTGGCGGGGTTGCTGGCGATCGCCACCCTCTTCACCGGCCTAGAGGCCGGGGCCATTTTGCAGGGCTTTGACCTGGTGCAGGACTTCTCGCGCTGGCGAGCGGCGCTGCCTTTTTTGGTGGCCTTGCTGGTCATACTCATTGCCCACGAAGCGGGCCACTGGGTAGCCGCCCGGCGCTACGGGGTGCGCCTCAGCCCGCCATTTCTGATCCCCGCCTGGCAAATCGGAGCCTTTGGCAGCCTCACCCGGTTCGAGTCGCTGCTGGCCAACCGCAGCGTGCTGTTCGACATTGCCCTGGCTGGCCCCGCCGCTGGCGGCCTGATTTCTCTGGCCATGCTGATGGGCGGGCTGCTGCTGTCCCACCCCGGCAGCGCCTTTCAAATTCCCTCGGGGTTCTTTCAGGGGTCGGTGCTGATTGGGGCTCTGGGACGGGTGGTTTTGGGCTCGGCTTTGCAAGAGCCCCTGGTTGACATTCACCCGCTGACCGTTATGGGCTGGCTGGGTCTGGTGATTACCGCCCTCAATCTTATGCCCGCTGGGCAGCTCGATGGCGGGCGCATGGTGCAGGCGATCTACGGACGCAAAACCGTCAACCGCACCACCACGTTTACCCTGGTGGTGCTGGCCCTGGTGGCCCTGGCCAATCCTCTGGCCCTCTACTGGGCCGGGGTCATTGTCATTGTGCAGCGCACCCCAGAGCGCCCCTGCCTCAACGATATCTCTGAACCCAACGACGCCCGCGCCGCCCTGGGGTTACTGGCCCTGTTTCTGGCGCTAACCGTGCTACTGCCCCTTACCCCCAGCCTCGCCGGTCGCCTTGGCATCGGTGTCTAGCCGCCCTCGCCCTGCCCCTACACCCCTGGCCCCACCTGGATCTCCTCTAGCCGCTGGGCCAGGTAGGCCGCCGCCGTAATCGGTGGAAACTGAGGCACGCCACCGGTGCGATCGACCAAACTATTCACAGGGGTCAAGTCCACCTCCGGGTGGGGGTGCACAAAGAACGGCATCGACAGGCGGGCCTGGTTGCTCGACTGGGGGTTGGCCACCCGGTGAGTCGTGCTTTTAAACAGCCCGTTGGTCAGGCTTTGCAGCATGTCGCCGGTATCGACCACAATCTGCCCAGGGGTAGCCTGAATGGGCAACCACTGCCCCGCCTGGGTCAAAATTTCTAGCCCCGGGGCAGTGGCTTCGCAGAGCAGAGTAATCAGGTTGATATCTTCGTGGGGGGCAGCCCGCAGACTGCCGGGCGGTGCCACCCCTACCGCCGGATAGTGGGCCAGGCGCAGCACGGTGTTGCCCCCGGTGGCCATGGTCACTAGCCAATCGTTGGGCTGCCCCAGGTACTCGGCGCAGGCGACCAGCAGCACCTCGGCACAGACCATCAGCTGCTGGTAGAGGCGCGTCATCACCGGGCGAAAGGAGGGCACCTCCTGGGGCCAGGGCGCATCAGGGGCGTTCAGGCTGTAGTGGTTGATGTGCCAGAACTCCTTGAGATCGGGCACGGTGTAGCCCTTGGCCTGCTCGCTGCCCAGGCTGGAAAAGCCCCCGGCTCCCCGCTGCTGGGGAAGGATGTACTGGGCTTTGGCAGACTCCGGCAGGGCAAAGACCTCGGCGGCGACCTGATAGGCGCGCCGCACCACCTCGGGCGAAACCGGGTGCGGTTCGAGAATAAAGAAGCCCACGGTCTCTAGGGCCTCACCTAGGGTAGCGATCGCCCGCTGCCGCGCCGCCGTTGTACTGAGCAGATCGGGGTAAGACACCACAGGAATGGCGGGCCGGGTCATGGCGTTGTCCTTAGGGACGATAAAACGAGTTGGGTGGATTGTAGCAGCCTGGTCAACTGTAGGCTGCGTCCCTTCGGTCTGCTGCTGCAACCCCTGGGCTTCAGGCTACCCAGAGCCGAGCTAGTCAATCCGCTGGGAATGACTTCACATAATGCGATAAGGTTGGCTAATTGGTCTGTCCCCTGCCCTTTTGCCGTGAATACGCCTTCAAGCCAAGATTTCAGCCCCGTACTACGCATTGGTGACCAGGCTTTGGTCGCCGCCGATGTAGTGCCCCTGCTGCGTCGTTACGGCATGCTGCCCGCCCTGGTGAAAGAACTGGTTATTGACCAAGCCACCGCCGCCGTTACCCTCACCCCCGAGCAGACCGCCCAGGCCGTAGACCAGTTTTTGCAAGCCAATCAGATCACAACTCCCGAACAGTGCCAGGTCTTCTTGGCCCAGCGGGGCCTGAGCGAGGCCGATCTGACTTTTCTGGCCGAACGGACCCAAAAGCTACAGCAGCACAAGCTCAACACCTGGGGGCACCAGGTTGAGTCTTACTTTCTGCAGCGCAAAAGCAACCTCGACCGGGTGCTATATTCCCTCATTCGCACCCGAGAGGCGGGCCTGGCCCAGGAGATTTTCTTTCGCATTCAAGACGACGGACAGCCCTTTGCCGACCTGGCCCGCCAGTACTCCGAAGGGCAGGAAGCCCAAACCGGCGGGCTGATTGGCCCGGTCGAGCTATCGGTGCCCCACCCCGCCCTGGCTCGCATTCTCGCCATTAGCCAGCCGGGGCAGCTCTGGCCCCCCACCCGCGTCGGCGAATGGTTTGTGGTGGTGCGCCTAGAAAAGTTTTTGCCCGCCCGCCTCGATGAAGCCACCCGCCAGCGCCTTATCGACGAACTATTTCATACCTGGCTGTTAGAGCAGGTACAGACAGCCCTAAAAGGCAATTCCCCCGCCGAGAGCACCTAGTCCCCCAGGGCCAGTCGGGCTCCCGGGGGACTACACCTAATCTCCTACGGCTCAACCCACCGGCCATCGGCCTTGATCAGGTTGATCAACTCCGCCACGCCCTGGGCCTCGGGCACCTTTTTGATTTCGTCGCGACCCCGGTAGAGGGAGATGTAGCCGGGGGTTTTGCCTACATAACCGTAGTCGGCGTCGGCCATTTCACCGGGGCCGTTGACGATGCAGCCCATCACCGCAATATCCAACCCGGTGAGGTGCTTGGTGGCCTCGCGCACCTCGTGGAGCACGTCTTCGAGGTTAAACAGGGTGCGACCGCAGGAGGGGCAGGCCACGTACTCCACCATGGTTTTGCGCAGGCCCAGGGCCTGCAAAATGCTGTAGCACACCGGGATTTCTTTTTCGGGCGCTTCCGTTAGCGATACGCGAATGGTGTCGCCAATGCCCTGGGCCAGCAGGGTCGCGATCCCCGCCGTGGATTTGATTCGGCCATACTCCCCGTCCCCGGCTTCGGTGACTCCCAGGTGCAGCGGGTAGTCCATGCCCAGCTCATCCATGCGGTGGGCCATCAGCCGGTAAGCGGCGACCATCACTGGCACCCGCGATGCTTTGAGGGAAATCACCAGATTCTGAAAGTTCAGCGATTCGCAGATGCGGATAAATTCTAGGGCCGACTCCACCATGCCCTCGGGGGTGTCGCCGTAGGTAAACAGCATGCGCTCAGCCAGCGAACCGTGGTTGACGCCAATGCGCATAGATTTACCCTGATCGCGCAGGGAAACCACCAGGGGCTCTAGGGTTTCGCGAATTTTGGTGCCGATGTCTTCGAACTCGGTCTGCGAGTAGCCGGTGCGGCCCGCCTGGGGCTTTTCAAACACGTAGAGGCCGGGGTTGATGCGTACCTTGTCGACGTGTTTGGCCACTTCAAGGGCGATCTTCATGCCGTTGTGGTGGACGTCGGCTACCAGGGGCACAGGCTGGTAGGTGTCTTCTAAAATCTTGCGAATGTCGGCCAGGGCCTTGGCGTGGGCCATGCTGGGCACGGTAACCCGCACAATTTCGCAGCCGATCTCATGCAGGCGGCGAATGGCGGCAGCTGAACCGGGGATATCCAGCGTGTCTTCGTTGATCATCGACTGCACCACCACCGGGTGACCGCCGCCGATGGTAACGCTGCCCACGGGCACCGGGCGGGTCTGGCGACGGTGAATGGTGGTGTCGAAGGGGTCAAAGGCGGGGGCGGTTTGAGTAACAGGGTTAGGAAGCGTTTGCATAGCCTTTGCTCAATGGTTGCCGGTGCTTAGGGATTGGGGTTTGCGACGACGGCCCTAGGGCCGGTCTTTGACCATCGCACATCCACCTCCCAGAGTGCCACAGAATGGTGGCTCAAAGACGCTAGAACGACAAAAACTGCCCTGCAAAAAGCCCCGGGTTAAGCCGGCTCAGAGCAGCGCCTTAGCCCCGCGATAGGCCTCTACATCCAGCTGTTGCAGCCGTTCGTAGGCGCGATCGATGGTGCGCTGCCCCCGCAAAAAGCCGGTGCTGGCACCGGGGCAGAGGTGGGCTAAGGTGCCAGCAGAAAAGCGGGTTTTCAAGGCCTCTATCTGCTGTAGCTGGCGGGGCCAGTGAAAGGTCTTGGCCAGGCGCAGTGGCTCTGGTTCGCCGCGCTGGTTGGGCAGCAGGTGCCGCCCCGTAAACAGCACGCCGCCGTGGCCGCTGTAGTAGAGGCAGGCCGACCCGGGGGAGTGGCCAGGGGTCCAAAAGGCTTCTAGCTCGGGGGTGAACCTAAACTGGTGGTGAAAGGTGGTGGTGGGGGTATCGGGCAGCAGGTAGGCTTCCTGCTCTTGAATCACCACCTCGCAGTCCAGCGTTTTTTGGATCGTCGGGGCTCGCCCAATGCCGCCCCGGTGGGTAATAAACAGCCACCGCACACCACCCTGGGCAATCAACCACTCGCGATTGCCCTCGTCCCAGGCCGGGGCATCAATTAGCAGATTAGCCGGTTGGCCCTCGGGGCTGTTGTTTACAATGAAGTAAGCGGTGGCCCCTTGGGTGTCGCGGTTGGGAGTGAACGCATACACGGTGTCAAATACCAAGCGCGGAGCCTTGGGGCTAGGCGATGGGACCGGGGCTGAAGCTACTGTCATAGGGTGCAGAGGGGGTGAGAAACACCTTTGAAACGCCTATACTAACTGAACCCTGCCCCCACCGCCTGGGCTATGCCCGCTGGGTCTGTTTTCTGGACTGATTTGCTGGCCTGTTTTCTACAGCCAGTTCTGAAACTCTGTTTTTGATCAATTTGATTTTGATCAATTTGATCAGGCAGATCGCCCGCGCTTCAATCGTTGCACTCCACTGGCTTCTCGATGGTGTTTTTCTGGCTTCTCGTTCTTGGTCTGCTGACCTATGTGCTGCTTCAGCGCAGCGTTAGCCGCATCACCCGTACCCCTGTGTGGCTGCTGTGGCTGGTGATGATGTTGCCAGCGTTTATTCTAACCGGCTGGGTTGTGGTCAACGGCAGCGAAGAGCCTGCCCCCACGGCGCTCCTGGTGGGTCTGTTTATCGCCTGCCCACTGCTGTATTGGGCGCTGATTCAAAAGGGGCGGCTGCCCGTACCCAAGCCAGCCCCGGCGGTGTCGGTCGACCCCGCCGCCGCCCAGCCCACACCGCCTAAGCCCGCCCTGCGCCCCATCGACAAAGACGAAGAGGCCACGCTCCAGGGCTGCTTTCCCTGGTCGGTCTACTACCTTCAAAATATTGAGTACCGGCCCCAGGCCATGATTTGCCGAGGCCAGCTGAGGGCCTCGCCCAATGTGGCCTATGACACCGTGCGCGACAATATTCGCCGCCACTTTGGCGATCGCTTTCTCGTTCTCTTTCAGGAGGGCCTGCAGGGCAAGCCGGTGTTTGCCCTGGTGCCCAACCCCCAGCCCCAGGGCAGCGATCGCCCCAAAACGCTCTCCCGACCAGGGCTGGCCCTGGGGCTGCTGCTGGTGACGCTGTTTACCACGACGGCGGTGGGCACCTACCTGGCCGGGGTCACCGAGACCCAGCTGCAGGAAGCGCCTGCTTTGATTTTGCAGGGGCTGCCCTATGCCCTGGGGCTGCTGTTTATTTTGGGCTGCCACGAGATGGGCCACTACCTGGCCGCCCGCCGCTACGGCATGCGGGTGACCCTGCCCTACTTTATTCCGGTGCCGTTTTTTCTGGGCACCCTGGGCGCCTTCATTCAAATGAAGTCGCCGGTGCCCAACCGCCGCGCCCTGTTTGACGTGGGCATTGCCGGGCCGCTGTCTGGGCTGGTGGTGGCGGTGCCCCTGCTGCTGTGGGGGCTGAGTCAGTCTACGGTGGTGCCCATACCCGAGGAGGGCTCTAGCCTGCTGAACTTTGAGGCCCTAGACCCCAAGGCCTCGCTGATGCTGACGCTGCTCTCCAAGCTGGTGCTGGGGGCAGCGGTGGCCGCCGATCAGGCGATTCACCTGCACCCGATCGCGATCGCGGGCTGCCTGGGCCTGGTGGTGACCGCCCTCAACCTCATGCCCGTGGGTCAGCTCGACGGCGGGCACATTGTCCACGCCATGTACGGCCAGCGGATTGGCGGCATTGTGGGCCAGGTGGCGCGGCTGCTGGTGTTTGGTCTTGCCCTGGTGCACCCCGAGCTGATGATCTGGGCGATTCTGCTCTTCTTTATTCCGGCGGCAGACCAGCCTGCCCTCAACGATGTCAGCGAGTTAGACGATCGCCGCGATTTTCTCGGCCTGGTGGCCTTGACACTGTTAGTTATGATTGTGCTGCCAGCGCCAGGTATTCTCACCCGGCTGCTGTATTAGCCCCAGGGCTGCTCTGGCCATTGTTTTGGTAATTGCCATGTCCCAAGACCTCACCCAATGGATTACGGAGGTGCGCACCCTCCAGCGGCAGCTGGCCGACACCCAAAAAGATCGCGACCAGGCCTACAACAGCGCCGCCAACTGGCGCCGTCTCTACGAAACCGAAGCCCGCCAGCGCCGGGAGGAAGCGGCAGAGTTTCAGACCCAGCTCCAGGCATTGCAGCAGCGCCTCGACGCCGACCCCGGCGCGGTGCTGGAAAAAGACTTGGCCACCGTTGGCTCTCTCCAGGGGCTACAGGAGCGTCTCGATGGGTTGGTGCAGCAGTGCCAAGACCTCGCCCAGCGCCTGCAGGCCGAGCAAGCGGCCCACGCCCAAACCCGCCAGACCCTCACCGCCGCCCTGGGCGACACCTTTGACGCGCTGAAGTAGAAGAAACTCCTCGACCAGACAGAGCCCCAGGGTTGATTGGGTGCTAGGTGCTGGGTTAGACCAGCAGCCCGATTCCCCCACCCAGGGCTAGCCCCACCAGAGCCGTGACCACGAGCAGCAGGCTGGTTTTACGGCCCTTATTGCGGCGCAGCAGGCGATCGCCCAGGGCAGCCGTCGCCAGGCTGCACAGCACCGCCAGCCCCACTGCCATCAGGCTGTAGAACACGACCTCTACCAGGGCGCTGCCGATGGTGAGTTCATCGAGGTTATCGGTGCCGAGGTGGTTGAGGGCAATAGAGAGCGCCACCGCCAGGGCAGTACCCCCGACGATACTGCCCAGCACCAGCAGGTTGGCCGTCAGCCATCGAAACCGCTGCAAAGCCTGGGGCCCGGCCAAAACCAACCCCTGAAGAACAGCCCCCCCGGCGGCTATCGGCCACACCCAGGGCTCGGCCAGGGTGGTCAAGATGGCCCCGGCGGCGGCATAGAGCAGCCCACACAGCAGCCATAGCCCAAAAAAGGGGCGACGGCCCGAGGTTTGCCCCGCTGAGCGCTGGCGCTTTTGTCGAGGGGGAGCCGAGCGACGGCGGCGCTGGGTCGGTTGGTTCATAGCAGACAGACCATTGACCGGTAACATCCTAGGCTCTAGTTTGCCAGGAAGCGGAGCATTGTGCAGTACCCTGGTCATTAATGCCCTGTCATTTCATTAATGAGCGTTCCCTTTGCTGCGCTACTTCAAGGCTTGTTGGGTGCCTCTAGTCTGCTCGTGGGAGCGGTTTTAGGAATTGCCTGGCGGCCAGCGCGATCGCTGACGGCGGCCATTATGGCCTTTGGTAGTGGCACACTGCTATCTGCGATCGCCTACGACATCACCCTGCCCGCTTACCAAAGCAGCGGCTTTTTGCCCCTGGTGGCAGGCTTTGCCCTGGGGGGCACCCTGTTTACCGTCATCGTGGGCTACATCGATAATCAGGGGGGCTTTATTCGCCACCCGTCGTCATCGCGACGGTTCCTCTACCACCACCGTCAGGATGAAGCCTCAGAGGTGCTCGATCGCATCAACCATATTGAGGTACTGCACAGCCTGTCGCCGGCCGAAATGCAGGCCCTTATTCCCCTGCTAAAACCGCTCCAGGTCGAGGCGGGTACCGTGCTCTGTCGAGA
>DASQNN010000301.1:0-6368 GCA_035644955.1 Nodosilinea sp.
GACGGCACCTCCGTAACCTGGAAGCTAAAGGAAGGCATTACCTGGTCAGACGGAACCCCTTTTACCGCCGAGGATGTGGTCTTTACCTACGAGTTCATCGTCAACCCCGAGGTCGCCACGGTCAACGCCGGCACCTACGAGTTGGTCGAAAGCGTAGAAGCCCTGGACGACACCACTGTACAAATCACGTTCAAAGAGCCCAACCCCGCCTGGTACCTGGTGTTTACCGGCACCGAGGGCATGGTGCTGCCCAAGCATATATTTGAAGACTACAACGGCCCCAACGGCCGTGAAGCCCCCGCCAACACCATGCCCGTGGGCACCGGTCCCTACCGCGTCACCAGCTTTACCCCCGGCGATGTGATTGTCTACGAGGCCAACCCCAGTTACCGCGAGGCCGACCAGCTTGCCTTTAGCCGGGTCGAACTCAAGGGCGGCGGCGATGCCACCTCGGCGGCGCGGGCGGTGCTGCAAACCGGCGACGTGGACTACGCCAACAACCTCCAGGTCGAGGCCGCCATTCTCGAACAGCTAGAGGCGGCGGGACAAGGCGAGGTGGTGGCCAACTTTGGCTCCCTGGTCGAGCGCGTCATTCTTAACTTTACCGACCCCAACCAGGCCACCGCCGACGGCGAAACCTCCAGCACGGAGTTTCCCCACCCCTTTTTCAGCGACCCTCAGGTGCGCCAGGCCATTAACCTAGCCCTCGATCGCGACACCATTGCCGCCCAGCTCTACGGGCCGACGGGGCAGGCCACCACCAATTTTCTAGTCGCCCCCGGTCCTTTTGCCTCGGACAACACCAGCTTTGACTACGACCCCGAAGCCGCCGCCGCCCTGCTCGACGAGGCGGGCTGGGTCGACAGCAACAACAACGGCACCCGCGACAAAGACGGCAGAGAAATGACGGTTGTCTTTCAAACCTCGGTGAACCCGGTGCGCCAGAAAACCCAGTAAATTGTCAAGCAATCCCTAGAGCAGCTGGGCATTGGCGTGCAGCTCAAGAGCATTGACGCCAGCGTGTACTTTTCGGGCGACCCGGCCAGCCGTGAAACCCTCGATCGCTTCTCGGCTGACCTGCAAATGTTTGCCACCGGCAACACCAACCCCGACCCGGGGGCCTACATGCAGACCTACACCTGCGATGAAATTGCCCAAAAGGCCAACAACTGGTCGAAGAGTAACTACGCCCGCTACTGCAACCCTGAGTACGATGCCCTCTGGCAGCAGGCGGCCGCCACCCTAGACCCCGAAGCCCGCCAAGACCTCTTCATTCAAATGAACGATCTGTTGATCCAGGAGGCGGCGGTTATGCCCATTGTGCACCGGGCCGATGTCTCTGGCGTCAGCAACCGCCTGACCGGCATTAGTCTCACTCCCTGGGATCTCAGCACCTGGAATATTGCCGAGTGGAGGAGGCCGTGACGGGGTGATGGGGTAATGGGGTAGGTGAATTCAAAATTGAAAATTCAAGATTTTGAACTTTGAACTCACCACTCCCCCTACTCCATCACTCCCTAACTCCCCTACTCCATCACTCCCGCCCATGCCCGAAATTCGCTTTCAAATTCAGTGGCCCGACGGCCAGCAAGAAACCTGCTACTCGCCTTCCCTGGTGGTGAAGGACTACTTTGCGGTGGCCACCAGCTACCCCCTGACGGATTTTGTGGAGCGATCGCGCACGGCCCTGACCATTGCCAGCGATCGCGTGCAGGCCAAGTACGGCATGCCCTGTGGTATGGCCCTGGGACAGCTACGCCAGATCGAGGCCACCGCCAACCGCTACGACCATCTGCCCAACCCCACGGTGACGGTGCTGCAGTTCTTGGAATAGCGGGGGCAGAGAAAAATTTTAGAAATTCCCCAAAAGCGTTTGACAAAAGCATCCCCAAGCCGCAATATAGAGATCGCCCAGCGCAAGGGCCTGTAGTTCAATTGGTTAGAGCACCGCCCTGTCACGGCGGAAGTTGCGGGTTCGAATCCCGTCAGGCCCGTTTTAGTTACACGTCCACCCGCACCTTCCGCCGTTCCGTCGGCTGTTGCTGCTATGGGCATAGCCCATGCTTCGCCTACGAATCCCGTCAGGCCCGTTATAAATGACAAAAACTATTGAGGCACGGGTACCTACCCGTGCCTCAATAGTTTAGTTTTAGGCAGGGCGGTCATTTCAGGGCCAGAGGGTTAGACTATGAAAAGCCCATCCGGTATCTGGGGATACTAGCTCTGGGCATAGTCTCGCCGAGTTAACCCGTCTATGACCTCACGTTTTCCTGGTAAGCAAGCATCTCTGCGTCCGCGTACTGGCGCCACCACCACCGGTCTGATCACCATTGGCTGGGTCTTGCTGCAAAGCCTGATGCCGCTGCCCCCCGCCCTAGCCCAGGCCCAAAACGAATCTGAGGGGCTCTCCTACGGGCAGTTTTTAGAAAAAATTGAGCAGGGCCAGGTTGAAGCGGTTGAACTAGACGAGAGACGGGGTATTGCCTACGTCACACTGGACGGGGATGCCGACGATGCTCAGCCCCAGCAGGTGGCACTGTTTGCCGGAGAGCGCAACGCCGAGCTGATTCGTCGCCTGCGGGCCAGCGAGGTGGATGTGGAAATCCGCGATTCGTCAACCAACGGGGCGCTGGCCTGGCTGGCTACCAACTCGCTCTTGGCGCTCATTCTAATTTTTGGTCTGCTGATGCTGCTACGGCGATCGGCGTCGGGGGCGGGCAACGCCATGAGCTTTGGCAAGTCTAAGGCCCGCTTTCAGATGGAGGCTAAAACCGGCGTGGTATTTGACGACGTAGCCGGTATTGAAGAGGCCAAGGAAGAGCTGCAAGAGGTAGTTACCTTCCTCAAAAGCCCGGAGAAGTTCACCGCCATTGGGGCGCGTATTCCTAAGGGGGTGCTGCTAATTGGTCAGCCTGGTACCGGTAAAACCTTGCTGGCCAAGGCGATCGCAGGTGAAGCTGCCGTTCCCTTCTTCAGTATCTCCGGGTCTGAGTTTGTCGAAATGTTTGTGGGTGTGGGCGCATCGCGGGTGCGCGACCTGTTTCGCAAAGCTAAAGAAAACGCCCCCTGTATTGTATTCATCGACGAGATTGACGCCGTGGGTCGCCAGCGGGGTGCGGGTATCGGCGGCGGCAACGATGAGCGTGAGCAAACCCTCAACCAGCTGCTCACTGAGATGGACGGCTTTGAGGGCAACAGCGGCATCATTGTGATTGCGGCCACCAACCGGGTCGATGTGCTTGACCTGGCGCTGCTGCGACCGGGCCGGTTTGACCGCCAGGTGGTGGTCGATCTGCCCACCTACAAGGGGCGGCTGGCGATTTTGGAAGTCCACGCCCGCAACAAAAAAATTGAGCCAGAGGTATCTCTGGCGGCGGTGGCCCGTCGCACCCCTGGTTTTTCGGGAGCGGAGCTGGCCAACCTGCTCAACGAGGCGGCTATCCTTACCGCCCGCCGCCGCAAAGAGGCTATGGGCATGGTTGAAATTGAAGATGCCATCGATCGCATTACCATCGGCCTTAGCCTGACCCCGTTGCTCGACAGCAGCCGCAAGCGCATGACCGCCTACCACGAGGTGGGCCACGCCCTGCTCACCACTCTGCTCACTCACTCCGACGAGCTCAACAAGGTCACGATTATTCCGCGATCGGGCGGCATTGAAGGGTTTACCCAGTCGCTGCCCAACGAGGACATTATCGACAGCGGCCTCTATACTCGCAGCTGGTTGGTCGATCGCATCACCGTGGCCCTGGGGGGCTTTGCCGCCGAGGCCGAGGTGTTTGGCGATGACGAAACCACCACTGGAGCCAGCGGCGACATTCAGCAGGTGAGCAATCTGGCCCGTCAGATGGTGACCCTCTACGGCATGTCTGAGCTGGGCCCCGTCGCGCTTGAGAGCATGGATAATCAGGTGTTTTTGGGTCGCAACCTGATGCCCCGCAACGAGGTGTCTGAGGAAATGGCCAGCAAAATTGATGACCAGGTGCGCACCATTGCCTTGACCTGCCTCGATCGCGCCCGCGTCCTGCTGCGCGAAAATCGGGTGCTGATGGATCACCTGGTGGATGTGCTGCTGGAGCGTGAAACCGTTGATGGCGAAGAGTTTCGCCAGATTGTCAGCCAGTACACTCAAATTCCTCAAAAGTTCTTGGTTAAAGCTGGTTAAAGCTTGGGCACTCCGCCTCTACCCAAGGATGGAGTGCCGGTGGTCTTAATCTCTACCCTCTATCTATGTCCACAGGACGATGCGGTTGGGGTAGACAAATCGGTAAAAATAGGGAGCTTTGGTGAGTGATGATGCGACAGGAATCATCAGGTCGCCAAAATAAGTTTTTCCTATCTGATTTTGGAGACCGACTATGAATACCTTTTTTGCTTCGGCTATTGCCTGGGCACGCAATGTTGCGATCACCCTTTCCTGCCTGCTGGTGCTGCTGACCGCTACTCCTGCTTTGGCCAACAGCAGTGCCCCGAGCAGCCCTGAGCAGGGTACGGCTCCCCTCAATGGCATATACGACGAAGCCGAAAAAGCGGTGCAGCCCGAGAACGCCCTCAACGGCGACAAAATGATCGACCGAGCCAACCAAGGGCTGAATGAAGTGCAGAAAAACGCCGATGTCAACCAGATGAGCACCCCTGCAAACTCTGGCCAGGCCACCTCGCCCATCGATAAGATTAAAAACGCCCTGAGCAAGATGACCAAGTAACATCAACAGCCCTGCCTGCTGCCGTTGGCCAGGGAGTAGCGCGGTAAACTAGGAGAGTTTTCTCCTGGAGCTGGCTACCCCGGCCAGCGGTGTTTTTTATGGCCCTCGCGATCGCAGATCTGATCTCTAAACTCGAATCCTGGGCTAACCCCGCCTGGCAAGAGGACTGGGACAACTGCGGCTGGCAGGTGCAGCCAGGCATTCTTGACGAGCCCGCCCAGGTGCTGGTGTGCCTGACGCCCACCTTGGCGGTGATGGCCGAAGCGCTTAACCTGCGAGAGCAGGGGGTAGGGGTAAACCTGATTTTGGCTCACCATCCGCTGATCTTTAGCCCGCTCAAAGCCGTCACCCAGGGCGACCCAGTGGGGGATATGGTGCGCCAGGCGATCGCCCACAACATTGGTATTTACACCGCCCACACCAACTTTGACCAGGTGCAAGACGGCACCGCCGACCTGCTGGCCCAGATGCTGCATCTGCAAAACTCAGAACCCGTGGTGCCCACCCAGTCTGGCCTGGGCTATGGGCGCGTGGGCGATCTCAGCCCCGCCCTCAGTCTGCAAGCCCTGCTGGATTTGATTCAAGCCAAGCTCTCGCCGCCGCGGCTGATCTACTCTCCCGCCGCCGATCTAGCCCAACCCATTGGCCGGGTGGCGGTGCTGGGCGGCAGCGGGGCCAGCTTTATGGAAGCGGTCGCCAAAACCGGGGCGCAGGCCTACCTGACCTCAGACTGCAAGTTTCATCAGTTTCAGGAAGGGCGCGATCGCAACCTCGTGCTCATTGACGCGGGCCACTACGCCACCGAGCGCCCCGCCTGCGCCCGGCTGGCGGAGATTGTGCAGCAGTGGGGTGCTCCCTGGGCACAGCTCAGCGACCAGGACGAAGATTTTCGCCAGTTTTGGGGCAGTGACTAGAGTTAGAGAAACTGCTCCAGCCCGCCCTACGAACTATTCTCATGCCGGCGGTGCCTTGCGACCCCAGCCACCTGCACAGCCCCGCTTTGCTCCATCCCTCAATCTGGAGGAGATGTTGAGCAACAGCTTTCCTTGTGCCCCTTGGAGCACCGTCGAAGGATGGGGTAGGATCGGCAATAACCGTAAGCAGTCGGGAGGGCTGGGCCATGTTCCATCTGTACTTTGGGGCGTTCGATATTGTGCTCTATCTGGCGGGCATCTACGCTGCTATGGCCCTCTCCAAAGCCCTTTGCGATCAAATGGATCAGGCCGACACCGCCCAGACTGTGACCACGGCTTCCCCGGTTGCCCCTATGCAAACCATGGCGCCTCACCTGGTAGCCCCCGCCACCAAGCCCAAAGAAGTCAGCGTTAGAATCTCAGCAAACTAGCGACAGACAAGGATGTAAGGACTAACTGTGGCCCACAAGCGACTAATTATTGAAATGGGAATGGGGGTAGACCAGCACGGCCAAGACCCCACCGTGGCGGCGGCGCGGGCAGTGCGCAACGCGATCGCCCACAACGCCCTGCCCGGTGTTTGGGAGGTAGCAGGTCTCAGCCACCCCAATGAGATGATTGTCGAAGTGCAGGTGGCGGTTCCCTTTCCCGACCAAGTGAGGCAAGACGACGTGCTGGCGGTGCTGCCCTTTGGCCAAAAAACCCTGGTGCTCAAGGAGGGGGGCATGGTAGTGGCAGGCCGCGCCAT
>DASQNN010000302.1:0-3060 GCA_035644955.1 Nodosilinea sp.
GAGCCCTGGCGAGCGAAGGGCTTTCCGGTCATTAAAGACCTGATCGTTGAGCGAGCGGCCCTAGACCGCATCATCATGGCCGGGGGCTATGTTTCGGTGAAAACGGGGTCGGCCCCCGAGGCCAATGCCACCCCTGTGCCCAAGGCCAAGGCCGATGCCGCTTTTGACTATGCCGCCTGCATTGCCTGCGGGGCCTGCGTCGCCGCCTGCCCCAACGCATCGGCCTCCCTGTTTACTGCTGCCAAGGTGGCCCACCTGGCGCTGCTGCCCCAGGGTCATCCCGAACGGCACCAGCGGGTGCTGGCCATGGGCGACCAGATGGCCGCCGAGGGCTTTGGCGACTGCTCAAACCACGGCGAGTGCCAGGCGGTGTGCCCCAAGGGCATCTCCATCGATGCGATCGCATCTATGCGCCGCGAGTACCTGCGGGCGATCGCGGGCCTATAGCTCCCTTAGATCCCCCACAACGCTCTGAAGGGCGGCCGCTAGCCCTCTAGAACGCTTCCTTACCGGTCGGGGCGGTTGGCCCTCGACAGACTACTCTTCTTGCCAGATGCGAACGGTGCCGTCCCAGCCGGCGCTGACTAGAGTCTTGCCATCGGGGGCAAAGTCTACCCCCCATACCCAGCCCTCGTGGCCCTGCAAAATGGTGATCAGGCGACCCTGCTCCATATCCCAAAGGCGAATGGTGCTGTCGTTGCTGGCGGTGGCCAGCAGCTTGCCGTCAGGACTAAAGGCGATGCTGTTGACCGGGGCCGGGTGGGCCTTAAAGCAGGTGGTTTGGCGGCCGCTATTCAGCTTCCAGAAGCGCACGGTGCAGTCGGCGCTGGCGCTGGCCAACAGCCAGTTGTTGGGGCTAGCGGCCACCGACAGCACCTCGCCCCGGTGGCCTGTCAGCACGTGGTTGCTGCCCTTGCCCCTGAGGCGATAGAGGCGAATCGTTTGGTCTTGGCTGCCGCTGATTAGGGTGGTGCCGTCGTGGCTGACGGCGATTGTTCGTATCCAGTGGGTGTGGCCGTTGAAGCGATGGATCAGGGCCTGATTGCTCAGCCGCCAGACGCAGAGTTTGTGGTCTTGGCCACCGCTAAACAGGTACTTGCCGCTGGGGCTAAAGGCCACGGCCCGCACCCAGCTGCTGTGGCCATCTAGATGGCCGAGGGAGCGACCGGTGGTGAAATCCCACAGCTGAATGGTGCTGTCGTTGCTGACGCTGGCAAAGCAGGTGCGATCGGGGCTGACGGCCACCGCCCGCACCCAGGCCAGGTGACTGTCGATCACCTGCATGGTGTGTCCGGTGGCCAGGTTCCATACCCGCACGGTTTTGTCGCCGCTGCCGCTGATAATAAAGTTGCCGTCGGCGCTGACGGCAACCGATCGCACCCAGCTGCTGTGGCCCCTGAGCACGCGGCTACAGCCCCACTTGGTGGCTCGGGCCGGAGTGGCCGGGGCCGCATTGGCACTGGTCGGGTTGAGGGCGGTGGCCATATCCACCAGCTCAAAGGCAGAGGTATCGCCATCCGAATCGCCCTGGGGAAAAGGCTGGGGGGGCTGGGGGGGCATGGCAGGTACGCGTGGGCAGGGGCGCTATCGGTCGTTGGCAACGGTAAACTTAGGCACAAACTAGGCACCAATGACGCCAGTCTGTTTAATTTACCGTCGACTACACCCTGCCAGCATCCTATTCGGAAACGTTTTAGATGGCTACGTTAGGCAATGCTGCCCCGCTTGCGGGCCTCTTTGTAGGAAGTGCCGACGTTCTTGAGGCCGGCGCGAATCATTTCTTGCTCCAGCAGGGCAAAAAAGCGGCTGCGATCGCCTCCTCGCACCACGGCCTGGTTGTGAGCTTCCGCCAGGGTCACCGGATACCCGTAGCCTTTCTGCACCTGGGTTAGCACCATGCGCAGAGCGCTTTCGCACAGTGCCCCATCGGTCATCACCCAGTGGGGTACCTCGACCCGCGCCACTTCAGGGCCGACGTTGAGGTAGCAGAAGTACACCCGGTGGTCGCCGTAGAGGTCGAGAATGCTGGCCGTGCTGCGCCAAAAGGGGCTGCGTTCGCCAGGATCGAGTTCTGTGGCCCAAAACGTCGCATCTCGCAGGGGCAAGAACTGCCCGCAGGGGGCGCGGTCGGCCGGGCTGCCCTCGTCGCTACTACAGTGGGTCTGGCAGTCGGGTTGCAAGAACGGGCAGGCCGCAAACCGCAAAAAGTTCATCGCTTCGCCGCTGCGAGAGGCGCTGAGGTAGCCCACCAGGGGAATGCCCTGCCGCCGCAGTCGCTCCCAGGCGTCGAGGATGGGGGGCAGAATGCGATCGCGCGCCTCCCCCGGCAAGGCCTCTAAAAACCAGTAGATCAGCGACCCATCCACCAGGGCCAGCACCGGCACCCTGGCCGCCGCGTTGGGGCCTTCCATCAAGCTTTCGTGAACCGCTTCCCCCAGTTCCGCCAGCACCACCGCCTCGGCTACGGTGCGGCGGTGGCCCATCCACTCCTCGGTGCTAATGCCCCACTGGCGCGACAGGTAGAGGTCTTCGGCTCGGTACACCACCTCCGGCAGGCTGTCGAGCAGCGGAAAACGCCCCTGGCCGTAGTGGAGCACCACTCGGCCCACGTTGATTAAATAGCAGTAGGCGATCTCGTGGTGGCTGGGAGAAATTTGCGAGCCGTCGGTGGCAATGACAGTGTGAGCCTCGGGGGCGGCGGCGACTGGGGTGCGATCGGTGAGGGGTTCGGTGGGCTGGGCGGCGGTAAAGGGGGCGCGGTCGCCCCAGATGTCGGCCTGCTCGACAAAATTTGCCTGGCGGGTCGCGGCGATCGCCAGCAGCAGGTGGGCCGCCGTGACGCGCTCCTGGGCAGCGGCGGCCTCCTGGCTCAGGTGCTGGCTAATGCCCTGCATCTGCCGGGCCAGCTTCATCAGGTCAAGCATGGTGTCGTCAATTTGGTACGCCTATACTAACATCCTCTTTCAAAATTTTTGACCAGAACCCGTGGCCTACGGATGCCACCTGGCCCCTCGCCGCTATACTGTCGTGTGGCTTATGTCTTGGTTGTGTTTTGGTCGT
>DASQNN010000303.1:0-2748 GCA_035644955.1 Nodosilinea sp.
GGGCACAGGGGTGGCATTGGCCTCGGGGGCCGACCCCGTTTTCACCGAAACATAGCCCCCGGCCATGATGATGCGGTCTAGGGCCGCTCGCTCAACGATCAGGTCTTTAATGACCGGAAAGCCCTTCGCTCGCCAGGGCTCAACGGTAATTTCGTCGCCATCCTTAAAATGGCGCAAGTAAAGCTGGCAGGTGGCGGTTTTGGGCAATCCGCCGTGGGCCTTGCCGTTGATCATCACCCCACAGGACCCGCAGATGCCCTCGCGGCAGTCGTGGTCAAACTCTACCGGCACCTCGCCAGTATGAATCAGCTGCTCGTTGAGCACGTCAAGCAGCTCTAAAAACGACATGTCGGGGTGGGCATCGGCCACGGTGTAGGTGCGGAACTGGCCGGGGGCGTCGGCATGGGGCTGACGCCAAACCTTGAGGTGAAGTTGCATGGGAAGCGGCTTGCAGGGGATGGAGGGGAGGCTGCTACTACTAGTGTAGTCGTCTGGCCCAAGGGAAAAACCGCTGAATTCTGCCCCGAGCGCTCCAGCCAGCTTCTGCCGCCATTGGGAGTTAGTTTTAATGGCAACCGTTGGAGCTGGATGGACCGAAACGGAGTAGACCACCCCAGCCCGCCAGGGGGATCTGGCCTACTCCGGTGCCCCGGCGGGTCTCTACCGGTGGTATATATAGCGATGGCCACTGCGCTTAGAACACGAAATCACTACCACTGGCAAAAACCGGGACGGCGCACTGGCGTATAGCCATCGCTCCAGGGAGTTATGCAAAATGTCCTACCCGATCTGGCGATGGCTCTATCAGGCAGTTTAACTAACGGCTATGGGCAAGAACAAAGCTGGAACTAATTCTGGAACGGGAGACCGCCACGCCTACCGCGAGTTTGGCCCCGCCGACCCGATGGCGCGGGGCGTGCCCGATCGCCCTCCCAACCAGCAGACGGTGCGGGTGCAGGTCAGCCGCAAGGGGCGCGGCGGCAAAACCGTGACGATTGTCAACGGCTTTCAGCACAGCCCCGACCAACTCACCGCCTTGGCCAAGCAGCTCAAGGCCCAGTGCGGCACCGGCGGCACCGCCAAAGACGACACCATTGAAATTCAGGGCGACCACGCCCAAAAACTAGTAGAACTTCTGGTTGCCAAGGGCTACCAGGCTAAACGCAGCGGAGGTTGAAGGGTATGAGGTGGATGGGTAAGGGGTGGATGGGTAGGGGGTGGTTGCGATCGCTCCTGTGTTTTGGGGCGACACTGATGCTGGTGCTGAACGGACCGGGAGTGCTGCCGCTGCTGGCGAAGTCGGACGGGGCAACTGCGCCCAGGATGCCCGCCGCAACCAAGCAGATTATGCCCAGGGAAATTCCCAGAGAAATTCCCAGAGAAATTCCCAGAGAAGTGCCTAGGGAAAACCAACCCCTCATTCCCCCGCCGCCGGTTATTCCGCTCGACATTCAAAGCCACTGGGCAAGGGACTGCATCACTGCCCTGGCGCAGCGGCGGATTGTCACCCCCGATCGCAGCGGCCTGTTCTACCCCAACGAGCCCATTCTCTGGGGCGACTACGTGGCCCTGCTCAACCAGCTCAGCCCGCCGGCCCAATCGGGCAGCTGGGCCAACCCCCTAGAGCGAGCGCTGGGCATGGCCACGGCGCCCACGGTGGCGGCCCACTACCCCGACCAGTACTTTCAGCGCGATCGCCCCCTGGTGCGGGCTGAGGCCATCATGGCCCTGGCCACCAAGCTGGGCGGCAATTATCAGATCGCCGCCAACACCATCATCAACACCAGCCTGGAAGATGGCCGCCAGGTGCCGGAGTACGCCCGCGAGGGGGTCGCCGCCGCCCTGGCCCTAGGCGTGGTGGTGAACTATCCCCAGGCCAACCGCCTCAACCCCACCCAGCGCCTGACCCGTGGCGAAGCCGCTGGCCTAGTCTGCCGTGCGGCCACCAATCCAGAGCTGCGCCGCTGGATCGACCCCGCCTGGGTGGCCCAGGCCCAGACCCCCGAAGTGCCCCTGCCCGCCCGCGAGACCCGCGGCGTGTGGCTCACCAACATCGATAGCCAGGTGCTGTTTACCACCGAGGCGCTGGAGTCGGCGGTGAACCGTCTGGCCGACCTCAACTTCAACACCCTCTACCCCGTGGTGTGGAACTACGGCCACACCCTCTACCCCAGTGCCACCGCTCGCCGCGAGCTGGGGGTGAGCCAGCACCTCTACGGCGACCTGCGCGCCCCTGGGCCTGCTAGCGAGAGCGAGCGCGACATGATGCGGGAGGCGATCGCCTTTGGCCACGCCCGAGGCATGGCGGTAGTGCCCTGGTTTGAGTTTGGCTTTATGGCCCCTGCTAACTACGAGCTGTACCGCCGCCACCCCGACTGGTTTACCCAAAAGCGGGTCGAGCCGGTGGCCCCAGCCCAACCCAATGGGGCCACCAAGCCAGGCCATGCGCCCCGGTTGGCGGCCGCACCAGAGCAGACCAAGACCAGCGACCTGGTTCGAGAAAAACACCGAACCGGCCAGTGGCTAGCCCAGGTGGACGAGTTTTTGCCCGACGATGCCCCCGTGGACGACCCCGGCATTTGGATGGAGGGCAACGTGATTCCGCGCCGATGGATGAATCCCTTTCACCCCCAGGTGCAGAAGTTTCAGCTCGAACTTATCAACGACCTGGTCACCAATTACGAGGTGGATGGCTTTCAGTTTGACGACCACCTGGGCCTGCCGGTGGACTTTGGCTACGACCCCTAC
>DASQNN010000304.1:0-5116 GCA_035644955.1 Nodosilinea sp.
GCACCGGGTGCGAGAGCTGCCGCCTGCGGCGATCGAACCGCTGGAGTCGGGGCGGCTCGGCCTGGAATAATGGAAATGCCCTTTGCCTTCGCGATCCTATGACCACCGCTGCACCCGCATTGCCTCTAAGCCTGCCCGAGATGGGCTGCGGCACCTGGGCCTGGGGCAACCGGCTGCTGTGGGGCTACGACCCCACCATGGATGGGGAACTTCAGCGGGTGTTTAACCACTGCCTCAGCCACGGCGTCACCCTGTTCGACAGCGGCGACTCCTACGGCACCGGGCGGCTGAACGGTCGCAGCGAGGTGCTGCTGGGGCAGTTTGCCCAAGACTACAGCGGGCCAAATCGGGATTCCCTTTGCCTGGCGACAAAGCTGGCCGCCTACCCCTGGCGACTCACCGCCCGCTCGGTGGTCAAGGCTGGAGCTGCTTCGGCCCAGCGGCTGGGTCGCCCCATCGACCTGGCCCAGATGCACTGGTCTACCGCCAACTACGCCCCCTGGCAGGAGGGGCCGTTTCTCGATGGGCTGATCGATCTGTGCCTTGAGGGACAGGCCAAGGCGGTGGGCCTGTCGAACTTTGGCCCCAAACGGCTCAAGCTGGCTCACCAGCGGTTTCAAGACCGGGGGCTGGCGATCGCCACCCTGCAAGTGCAGTATTCGCTGCTGTCAACCTACCCCGTAACCGAGCTGGGCCTAAAAGACCTCTGCGACGAGCTGGGCATTCGGCTGATTGCCTACAGCCCCCTGGCCCTGGGGCTGTTGACAGGCAAATACTCGGCCCAGGGGCCGTTTCCATCGGGGGTGCGGGGGGTGCTGTTTCGGCAGCTGCTGCCCCGCATTCAGCCGCTGCTCGATACCCTGGGGGCGATCGCCCACCACCGCCAAAAAACCTCGGCCCAGGTGGCGCTCAACTGGTGTCTTTGCAAGGGCACCATTCCCATTCCGGGGGCCAAAACCCTGGCCCAGGCCGAGCAAAACACCGCCGCTCTGGGCTGGCGATTAGATAGCGGGGAAATAGAAGAGCTGGATCGCGCCGCCCAGGGCAGCGATCGCCAGATGGTACAGAACATTTTCCAGTCGCGCTAGGCCAAATGGGGGTTGACCAGCCAAATATAGCGGTGGCCATCGCGCTTAGGACACTAGCCACCGTCCCTAGCGAAAACTGGGGCAACACAATGGCGTATAGCCACCGCTCCAGGGTTACGGGAAATGCCTTAACCGTTCTGGCGATGACTATACAACCGCCAAAAGAGAGATTAAACAGGTTTTTCCGTGGCTCTAGCCAGGGACGGATGCGCCAATGCCTTCAAATCTCGATAATGGGGCCGTCAGCACACGACCTGACCGGAATTTGTCGCCCTTCCCCTCTAGGAGAACTTCTATGCTACGTTACGCGCTGATTTTTCTAGTGGTAGCTCTGATTGCTGCCTTTTTTGGCTTTAGTGGTGTAGCCGGTACTGCCGCCGGTATTGCCCAAATCTTGTTCTACATCTTCCTAGCTATTTTTGTCATCTCTCTGATCATGAACTTTGTTAAGCGCGCCTAGCTAAATAGGTCTAGGTCGCTACTACCGTTAAGGGTGTAGAGGTTAGATAGCTCTATTACCAGTATCCCTCTTTTTCTAAGTGCTAAAAAGAGGGATTTTCCTTCTACAGCAAAATTTCCCTTCGCGCTGTCTTTGCTGTGTTAAAAGTGCCGCATTGTCCCTACCCCTTCCCATCCTGCCGCTGCTTCTGGCCGATTGATTGCTTCACTTCACCCCCCGCAGGGCCACCATCCACCGATTTGGTTTGCTCTTAGTGCGGGCGGTAACATGCCAGACCCGGCTGCCGGAGAAATGGTTGACAATCGCAACCATGCCAATTAGCGCCTTGAGCCAAAAATAGACGGGCGACAGCAGGCAGTACAGCACGCCGTGGCGGCGGGTATAGGCCGAAACCGTGGGGCGCAGCCCGATCGCCACCGCCACCTGCAGCACGACGCTGAGGGTGAGCAGCCCCATTAGCACCAGATTGAGGGTTTCAAAATTGAGGTCGCGATGGCTGCGGCTCAGGTGAATGCTCAGCAGCATGGGCACCACCTGCCACACCAGCGGGTAAAAGCCCTGGCTAAAGAGCAGCATGAGTAGCCAGTAGGGCTTTTGCACCCTGTCTAGGTGGGGCGATCGCAGCACCCGGCCCAGGTGCAGACCCGCCACCTCTAGCCAGCCCTGGCTCCAGCGCTGGCGCTGCAACCACAGCCCCCGCAGGTTGTCGGGGGCCAGCTCTGTAGTGACAATGGCCGGGTCGTGCACCAGCCGGTAGCCCCCCAGCAGCCCCCGCACCGTGGCATCGACATCCTCGGTGAGGCGGGTGTGGTGAAAGCCCAGATGGCGCAGGGTCGCCGTGCGCCAGTAGCCGTTGGAACCGCCAAAGAGAGCCGTATCGGCCAGCAGCGATCGCCCGTAGTGGCTGACACCGTAAACGCACTCAAACTCTACGGCAATCAGCTGGGTCAGCCAATTATCGCGGGCGTTGCGGATGATGTTGCGCCCCTGTACCACGTCATAGCGGCCCTGATAAAGCCAGGCCCAGGCGCGGCGCAGACAGCCTGCCGCCGGGTAGTGGTCGGCATCAAAGATGCCCGTCATTTCGCCCGCCGCCACCTGCAGGGCAGCGTTGAGGTTTTCGGCCTTGGAGTGGCTGTGAGCCACCGGCAGCAGCACCAGGGCGGGGTAGCGCCGCGCCAGGGCCTGGAGTCGGTTTTCTACCGGCAGCCGAACGGGGGTATTGTAGGCCAAAATAATTTCCCACCCCTGGCTGGGCGGCGTCACCTGAGTCAGCCAGTGGAGCAGCGTGTCTTCAATGATGTCTTGCTCGTTGGGCAGGTAGGCCGCCACAATAATCGAAACAAAGGGCAGCGCCACCTGGGGCGGCAGTAGCGTTGGGGCAGAGGCCGGCAGCGCCACCGCCGCTCGTGGGCGTCGCCGTGCCCATCCCCAACGCTGAAGCATACCGCGGGTAAACCAGGGATTAGGCCGACAACAGCTGTAGATCACCACGCCGGTTTCAGCGTTGATCACCACCAGACCAATTAGGGAAACCACCAGCAGCGCCCCTTGCAGTAGTCCCAGGCTATAGCCGTGGTTGAGGGCTACAGCGTACACTGCCATCGGGATCCAAAGTAGCCAGGTGCTCAACCAAAATAGCTGCCTGACTCTGGCCAGAGCAGGCTCAGCAAACAGTGCCAAGCTCGACTTCATAGGCGGGGATTAACTCCATTAGGTAGGTAGAAGAGCAGGTAAAAAAGCCAGCCAGCCGACCGTTTACCTGGGGCATTAGCAACGTTGAAACATTATGTCAGCCCAGTTAGGATGGACACCGGAAAACGCGAACCGGCGTCAAGGGGCTCGCTAAAGCGCTAGCAAGCATTTGTCATCTGCTGATTGTCCCAAAAAAAAGTAAATTTTGTATGAACCCTTCGGGCGATTGCTGGTAATACCAAATCCGAATCGTATAATCCCGATTCCAAACAGGCGGCTTGCGTAGGCGCAAACGGTGTTTGCCCAGCCCAACCGGGGCTAGCCAAGGCGGATTTAGTATAAGGCCCCTGCCCAGGGGCCTTACCAGCAAGCGTAAGCTATCCTAATCGCGCAGATCGCCCTCCTTGGGGTCGCGGCGATAGCGGGGGTCGCGCCAGGCCCCACCCACCCCGCGCAAAATACCGCGCCCAATCAGGCCAATGCCGCGCCCAATCACATCGGTCAGCACGTAGACAATGCCGCTGCCCACCAGCGAAACTGCTGAGCGAAACCGGGGTGCGATCGCGTCGCGGGCCTCTACCGCCAGGGTCACCGCCCGCTGTAGCCCCGACAGCTGATCTAGCTCGTCACGCCGGGGCGAGTACACCGTTTCTGCCTGAATGCCCCGCTCGGTAAAGCCAAACAGCCGGTGCTGGCTCTCGAAAATGGCCTTGGGTTCGTTGATCAGCCCGTCCCACCGGTAGCGCCAGGAGAGATCGTTGCGAAAGCGCTCGATGTCGCGGCTGGTCATCAGGCGGCGGTGGTAGAGATTTTTCTTCAGCAGCTCCACATCGGCAAAATGGTTGAGCACCGGCTGCACCACGGCGTTGGCCAACTGAATCAGCAGGTGCTCCAGCAGGGCCTGGCTGCGGGCCATGGCCTCGGGGCTAGCGGCTGCGTAGGGGCTGCCGTCAACTACCACCGATTCGTTAAACAGCAGGTGCCCCAGCAGCACAGGCACCAGGGGCAGGCGATCGAGAATGGCGGCCTGCACCACCGGGGCCTCGGTCAGCAAGGTCGGCACCACGGGCTGCTCCAGGTTGCCTACTTGGAGAGTGTAGTAGCGACCAAAAAAGTCGGTTATGGTTGACTGCCACAGGTCTTGCAGCACGAAAGAGCTTTTTTCGCTCAGCTGCCCCGGCAGCACCCCGGCCTGGCGCAGGCTCTCCAGGGCGTCTTCTACTTTGCGCAGCAGCAGGTACAGCAGCTCCCGCTTTTTGTCGTCGCGCAACAGGTCGGTCTCCAGGGGTACGCCGCTGGTGTTGTCGAGCAGCCCCTGTAACTTGGCAAACACCCGCTCAAACACCAGGGTGGCCAGGTCGCCCCGGTTGAGGGCCAGGCGCTCGGTGGTTGCAATCGCCAGGGCATCTCCCGGTACGCCATCGCGCAAGCGTCCCTGGCTAGGCAGGCGGGGGGGTGCCCCTCTGCCCTGGGCCTCTAGTCGGTCTGGGTCTGGCTCCCACCGCTCGGGGCGACGGGCATTCTCCAATGGAGGGCTGGTCACGCTGGGGGTGGCCAGCAGCCGGCGCACCAGCCAGCGGGCCGCCCTCAGCTCGCGGTAGCGACCGGCCAGCACCGCCTCGGTCAGCAGGCTGCCCCGCCCTCGCCGCTGCTCGGCTTCGATCTGGGCCATCACCGCCTCGATCTGCTGCACCGACGACTGCCGCAGGTTGAAGCGCAGCACCGCGAGGGCGTTGGGCAGCGGCGCGGCGGGGGCGGGGCGCTCTTGCTGGGAAACGGGCGGCTGATTTGCTGACCCAACCAGGTCGATCTGCGGCGGGGGCGGGGGGGCAACCTGCGGCTCCGCCAGCCGTTGAATTAATGCCCCCAGATC
>DASQNN010000305.1:0-30750 GCA_035644955.1 Nodosilinea sp.
TGAAAGGTTTGGTCTGGAAAGGCATCGGCCACCACTTCCACCGCCTGGCCCGGCTCGATCAGACTGATGTCGGCCTCGGGTACCTCGGCCAGCACCTCCAGGTCTTCGGCCAGGGCCACAATGGCCGTGGAAGTAGCTGACGACAGGTCAGAGGCGGAGGTGGTGGGGGTGACAAAGGCCCCCTCGGTGGCAAATTTTTGGGTGACAATACCGCCAAAGGGGGCGCGAATCAGGGTTTCGTCCTGACGAATTTGGGCACCGTCGAGCTGGGCGCGGGCTTGGGCCAGGCGGGCCTCGGCCTGGGCGATCGCCTCCTGGCGTGGCCCACTGCGCAGGTCATCGACCCGCCGCTGCGCCTCGGTAACCCGGGCCTGGGCCTGCTCTAGGGCGGCCTGGGCGCTGCGCTGCTCACGGGCGGCGGTGTCGAGATCCGTCGCCGCCACGGCCCCCCGCTCAAACAGCTGCTGGCGACGAGCCAGATCGCTGGTGGCCAGATCGAGCCGCGCCTGGGCGTCGCGCACCTGGGCGCGATTGGCCTCGACAGTGGCTTCGGCCTGGCTAATTTCGCCGGTCCGGTTGCCCAAGCGCAGGTCGGCCAGGGCGGCCTCGGCTTCGGCGACGGCGGCCTGGTTTTGCTGCACCTGGGCGGCGGTGTCGCGGTTTTTCATGCGGGCAATCAGCTGGCCGGGCTCCACGCGATCGCCCTGCTCAACAAAGAGTTCTTCCAAAATGCCGGCATTCTCGGGGCTGAGGTTCACCGTTTGCACGGGCCTCACGGTACCGCTGGCCGCCACCCGCACCGTCAGAGGCTCGATCGCCGCTGAGGTGGTCAAAGCCTCTACATCGTAGGCCCCCTGGCGACTGCGCCAAACCCCAAACCCCACAGCGCCTGCCACCACAACCGCCGCCGCCAGCCCGGCTACCAGCCAAACCAGCGGCCGACGTACCTTACCAATTAAGGGAACCTGCATAGAAATTGTTTGGATTTTAGCCAGAACTAAACTGCTCAGTTTAATTGTAGCGATCGCAGCTCGGCCCTTACTCTGGGGTAGGGCAACGACTATCTAGCCCGCCCGATTCATTGACAAGGGCACTGAGTAACGAGACGTGATGAGGTCGCTATGGCAGAAACTCCCCTCCAGGTGGCGGTGGTTGGTACCGGGTTTGGTCAAAAGGTGCACATTCCGGGGTTGCAGGCCCACCACCGCACCGATGTAGTAGCGGTATACCACCGCGATCTGGCCAAGGCCAGGGCGATCGCAGCCGAGCACGGCATTCCCCACGCCTGCGACAGCGTGGAGGCGATTGTGGCTCTGCCTGCGGTGCAGGCGGTCACCATTGCCACGCCCCCGTTTTTGCACCATTCCCAGGCCAAAACCGTGCTCGAAGCGGGTAAACACCTGCTGCTCGAAAAGCCCACGGCGCTCTCAGGAGCCGAGGCGGAAGACATTGCGGCGCTGGCCCGCGATCGCCACCTGATTGCCACCATGGATTTTGAATTTCGCTTTGTGCCCGCCTGGCAGCGGTTGGCCGAGCTGCTGGCCGAGGGCTACGTCGGCAACCTGCGGTTTGTGAATATTACCTGGACGGTGCCGGGCCGGGCCGACCCCAGCCGGGCGTGGAACTGGTATTCCCAGCAGGGGCAGGGAGGCGGTGCGCTGGGGGCCTTTGCCTCCCACAGCTTCGACTACATCACCTGGCTGTTTGGCCCCATTCAGCGGATCTGTGCCCGCCTCAGCACCGCTATTCCCCAGCGGCCCGATTCTTCTGGAGCGCTTCGGCCCGTGGATGCCGATGACACCTGTAGTTTGATGCTTGATCTGGCCAACGGTGCCCCCTGCCAGGTGGCGATTAGCTCGGTCACCTACGCCGGCCGGGGTCACTGGGTTGAGGTCTACGGCGACGGTGGCACCCTGGTGCTGGGCAGTGACAATCTCACCGATTACGTGCACGGCTTTCGGCTGCGGGGCAGCCAGGGGGGCGCACCCCTAGAAGACCTCGCTATCCCCGATCGCCTCCAGTTTCCCACTACCTACAGCGATGGTCGCATTGCCCCCTTTGTGCGGGTGGTCAACCACTGGGTCAGCGATATTGATCGGGGGCAGGCGACGGCCCCCTCAATTGGGGATGGGGTGCGATCGCAGCACCTGATGGATTTGGCCCACCGCTCGCACCGCCACAATACCTGGGTGGAGGTGCCCACAGCCCTGTTTCAGGTATAGAAATATTCTTAATTTAGGCTCCTAACCCTTCAGAGATTGGGGCTAAAGGTATCCTCAAGGGCATCCTTAGATCATGGAAGTGGCTGCTAAAAATGTCGGTGGTTTAGTATCTAACCCAGTTTTTACCTACTCCTTGGCCACAGCCCCGGTGATTCATGTCGTTTCAAAGATATCCCCTAGCCACCGTTCAAAAGGTTAGCCAGTTTATTCGTGAAACTCTGGTGCTACCTCCCCATGAACAGCAGCCCGCCCCGGTCAGCCTCCAGGACGATGACGACGACGGCCCCATCCCCGACTCTCTCAACGCCCTCGGCGACCTGTTTCGGGTGGGGGACATGCCCGAAGACAACGTTCCGGCCCCCAATACCGACGGGCGCTGGTTTGTCAGCACCATCGACCCCGCCAATGCGCTCACCAAACTGCCGGGACTGTGGATGCGGCCCGGCCTGCGCCTGGTCACCTACCTACGCCAGGACGGCAACGGCGGCATGGGCACTACCCTGGCCCTGCCAGGGCTGCTCAGCACCACAGAATATCTCGAAGACGCGATTGGTAAAGTTACCGCCGTCGACCAAATTCCCAGCCCCATGGGTGCCCTGCCCAACCTGATGGCCGGGATAGAAGGCGACGGCTCGCTGGCCTCGTTTTTAACTGCCTCAATTTTTACCCGCGAAGTGCGGGAGTTTGGCCGCTTTGGCCGCTACTCCCGCTGGGTACACCACCGCTTTGTAGCCGCCCCGCCCCAGCAAATTCCGTGGCAGTGGCGCACTAAAATGCCCGAAGACTTCTCCCCCAAGGTGGTGCTGCGCCAGGATGCCGAGGTGATTGTGGAGTTTTACTCCTGCCGCGTGCAAAAGCCCATTGCCCTCTTTCGCCACCTCGATCGCTACCCCCCCAACAGCTACACCGCCGAAAACCAGGACCAGGTCGTAGCCGTTGCGGGCAATGCGCCCCCCGGATCACCTTAACCACTGCTAATACCAAATCCTGCTTCGCTACCCCGATTCACCCAGGCGAATACCACAGAGCCTCTGGTTCGGCTACGCCTACGCCCCTACCGTTTGGCCTTTTAGGAATCAGGGTGATGTGATTCGGATTCGGTATAAGAGACCAGGCCGCGATCGCGGCACCACCGGGCAAGCAGGCCGCCCCCTAGCGATCGCCCTGACAAGGGGCTACCTGGACTTCGGCAGTGGCCCGTCCTACAGCCACAGTGACGTGGGTTTGGACATCAAGCCATCCTAAAAACGTTCAAACGGTTGAACCTTCAGCTAGGCAATGGCTCAACCAGACGAGCTATAGCTATAGGTCACAAGATCCGGTATCTAAACGAAAATCTTTTTAGAGGTAGGGCCTCAAGGAGATAGTTTATGCTCCAATAACAGCGAGATCAGCACGGTGATGCAGCCCTATGGAATTCAACCATCTGAGTTTTTACGTGAATGCGGTGGCGCCTTGGCGCGACTGGTTCATCAACGCTTGGGGGGGCGTTTGGGCAGGGGGCGGCGCAGCCGATGAGCCCGACTTGGAAGGTCAGGCGCTGGTCTATGTGGGGCAGGTACCGCTGCTGCTGGTGTCCGCCCCAGCGGTAGTGGGTTCTTACCTCCAGCAGCATCCGCCAGGCATTGGAGATATAGCGCTGCGGGTGGTTGACCTGGAGCGTACCCTAGAGCGAGTCGTCGCGGCGGGGGGAACGGTGGTGCAACCCCTGCAAACCGACCCTTGGGGCCGGGGCCGCTGGGGGCAAATTCAGGGCTGGGGATCGCTGCGCCACACCCTGATCGAGTCGCAGCAGGCCGGAGGATGGATACCAGGCCTAGCCCCCAGCCCTACCCAGCCCTCCTCTACCGAGACCAGCTTGATTACGGCCATCGACCACGCCGTGGTCAATGTGCCCGCCGGAGAACTGACCCAGGCGGTGGCCTGGTACACCAGCCAGCTTGGCTTTCACCCCCGGCAGCAGTTTGTCATTGACACGCCTCGCTCGGGTCTGCGCAGCCAGGTGCTGGCCCATCCCCAGGGCAAGGCTCAGCTGCCCATCAACGAACCGGCCACGGCCAACTCCCAGGTGCAGGAGTTTCTCGACTACAACCGGGGCGGCGGTGTTCAGCACGTGGCCCTGCACACCCGGGACATTTTGCAGACGGTGGCCCAGCTGCGGGGCCGAGGAGTCGGCTTTTTGCCGGTGCCCCAAAGCTACTACGAGGCGCTCCAGCGGCGCCCCGGATACCGGAGCGACCAGAGCGATCGCGAGGCGGCCCTGGCCCAGCTCCAAATTTTGGTCGATTGGGAGGCCCACCTGCCCCAGGCGCGGCTGCTACAAACCTTTACCCAGCCGCTGCTGAGCATTCCCACGGTGTTCTTCGAGCTGATTCAGCGCCAGGTGGTGTGGGCCAACGACGGCCTGATTCAGGCCCAGGGGTTTGGCGAACGCAACTTTCAGGCCCTGTTTGAGGCCATCGAGCGCGAGCAGATGAAGCGGGGCAGTCTGGCCTAGGGCGTGTCATCCAATTCCGACTAAAGTCCTGATGGCATCAGCAATGCCACGCCCGACCCCAAAAATGGGCTAGGGGCTGTAAACCCCTGATTCTTGTGCCATCGGCGGCTAATTGATGTCAGCCCCTAGTCCCGCTAGCGCAGAAAGCTGGTAATCGTCCACAGCGACACGCAGGTTACCGCCGCGGCGATCGCATCAGGGCTGGCCCAGGCAAACTGGGCCCCCTGGGGAATCAGCAGCTGGCCGACGGTCAGGCCCAGGGCCAAACCCACCGCTAGGCCACCGATGGTGAGCAGCACCGAACGCCAGAATTTGTTTTCTTTGCGGTTGAGAAAGTAAATGGCCGCCCCAATGGCCACCGCCAGCGCCAGCGACGGGGCCGCAAAGCCCAGCACCAGCAGACCTCCGTAGACTACCGCTGGCCAGAGAATATCGTCGCGGCTGGGGGTATCGACCAGGCTGTTGAGCCAGTCGGGGCGGGGCAGGCTGGGGGTCGACTTAACGGGAGACAGCGGCTCGGGCGCATTTTCGGCAAAGCGAATGCGATCGGGCACTTTAATTTTGCCCTCCTGGCGCAGCCGCAGCCGCTCCATCAGAATGGCGTCGTAGGCGGCTTCAACGGCGGCTTGCTGCTTGGGTTCTTCAGCATACTGATCGACCATGCGATCGCGGGCCGCCTGAATTTCTTCAAAGGTTGAGGCTTCGGTCAGCCCCAGCAGTTCGTACGAATTTTGGTCGCTCATCTGCAAAACCCCACAGCCCCCAGACGACTTGACAATACACAGCGAACCCTGACCAGTGAACCACCCCCCATCGGCAGATTAGAAGGGGCGCTTCAGCAGGCGCTTGCCTAAACCCAGTGTAACCAGCCACCCCGCAAATAGGGAACACCTACCCCAATAGGTTAGCCCCTTGGCCCATCTTACGGCCTGAACAGCGGTAGAGCGGGGAGTACGCAATTTTTGTTTGCGTCGCGCTGGGCTGGGTTCACCCCCTAGGATGGGGAGTAGTTTTAGCGGTTTAGCAACTATCTAGCCCCATGGATATGACTCCAATGCTGTCTCGGTGGCTGGCTCAGGTATCTCCGCCGACCGACTCGCTGCCCACCCAGGCCGTTAACGATGTCACCAGCCTGGTCAACACCCTGATTGTGCTGCTGCTGGTGGCCACCGTAGTAGCGCTTATTACCCGACGGCTGCGTATTCCCTACGTGGTGGGGCTGGTGCTGGCGGGACTGACCATCACTAAATCGCTGCTGCCGGGATCGGTGGGCCTCAACCCCGATGTGATTCTCAACCTGTTTTTGCCGATTTTAATTTTTGAGGCGGCCATCAACACCGACATCAGCCGGCTGCGGGGCACGATCAAGCCGATTGCGCTGCTGGCCGGGCCTGGGGTGGTGCTGGCGGCGGTGATCACCGCCACCCTGCTGCGGTGGGGGCTGGGCTTGGCCACCATCACCGCCGCCGCCATCGGCGTTATTTTGACCATTACCGACACGGTGTCGGTGATTGCCGCCTTTAGGAATGTGCCGGTGCCGCCCCGTCTGGCCACCATTGTGGAGGGCGAAAGTCTGTTTAACGACGGCATTGCCCTGGTGCTGTTGGGCATTATCACCACGATTCACCTGCAGGGGGCGTTTACGGTGGGGGAGGGGCTACAGCAGGTGGTGATTGCCTTTGTGGGGGGCGGGGGGCTGGGGCTGGGGCTGGGCTACCTGTGCGTGGGCCTATTTCAGCAGCTCGACGATGCCCTCAGCAACATTCTGCTGACGGTGGCGGTGTCTCTGGGTACGTTTCAAATTGGTCAGGCCCTGGGAGTTTCAAGCGCGATCGCCGTCGTCATTGCCGGTCTGGTGATTGGCGATCTGGGCTTTCGCCAGACTTCAGCCTCCGCCAAGGTCACCCTGCTCAACTTTTGGGAATACGCCGGCTTTGGAGTCAACACCTTTATCTTTTTGCTGGTGGGTATTGAGGTCGACCCAGGGGCGCTGCGACAGACCGTTCCTGCCGCGCTATTTGCCATTGTGGCCTACCAAATTGGCCGCGTTTGCGCTATCTACCCGCTGCTGTACCTGATGCGGTTTATCGATCGCCCCCTGCCCCTGCGCTGGCAGCACGTGCTGATTTTGGGCAACGTCAAGGGATCGCTGTCGATGGCGCTGGCCCTGAGCTTGCCCCCCGACCTGCCGGGGCGATCGCAGGTGGTAGCCCTGGTGTTTAGCACCGTGCTGGTGTCGCTGGTCGGCCAGGGCCTGAGCCTGCCGGTGCTGGTCAAGCGGCTGCGGCTGACCACTCCCTCGGCCACCAAGCAGCGCATTGAAACCCTCCAGCTCAACCTCATTGCCGCCAAAGCCGCCCAGCAAGAACTCGCAACCCTGCTGCGATCGGGCAGCCTGCCCAAAAATCTCTACGAAGAGCTGTTTGCCGCCTACCAAGCCCAGATCGCCACCGCCGATCGCGACCTGCGCGACTTCTACAACCAGCGACCCCTCAGCGACCCCGCCCGCCTCGCCGACCAAAGCCACCTCGACGGGCTGCGCCGCCGCCTCTACCTAGCCGAGAAAGGAGCCGTCAACGATGCCCTTCGCAAAGGCCTGCTGTCTGAGGAAACCAGCCAACCCTACGTCCGGGCATTAAACGAGAAGCTGCTCTCCCTGAAGGATGACTGATAGAGCAACGGATAGGGCAAAACAGCGAAACGTAAAAACCCTAGAGAATCTGCCCAGCAAAGCAGGAAATGCGCGCCGAGCAGGCCTAGGGCGGATCATCAATTCCGGCTAAGTTCTGATGCCATCAGCATTGCCACGCCCGACCCCAAAAAACAGGCTAGGGGCTGTAACCCCTGATTCTTGAGTAATCGGCGGCTAATTGATCGCAGCCCTTAGCATTACCCTAAAATCTGGCCGGAGACTTGGCCCCTACAGGCCGTGGGCGGCGTCTCAACCCGGCCACAGGGGCGGGTTGGTGAAGCCCTGGCTGCGGTGCTCCAGGGCAGCAACCAGGGCAGGGGGTTGTATCGGTCTCAAACAGCCGTCCTGCTAGGCGGCCCATGCCCCCGCCCAGCAGCAGGCCCAGCACAACACCCGGCCAGCCCCCTAGCGCTATACCGGTGCCCACCATGCCCACGCCAAGGCCACCAACTAGGCTCCCAGCTAGGGTGGTGATGTCAGCAAGCGCCACGTCGGGGTCAAACCATTCCACCTGTTCGTCGCAGTGGGGGCAATAAACCTGCTTAATTTTCATAGTTGATGTTCAGAATACGAGGGCAGCTGAGGCTGCGGCATGCGCTCTAAAGCCATCATCGGCGAGCTGGCTTAAAGCTTGTACCTGGCCATCGCCGCAGAACCGTCAAGTTTGTCTAAGGAATCGGCGGCTTTAGGAACCCTGGTATCAACAACTACCAAAAATGGCTTGCGCCAAACTTTTTAGGCGCAAAGGCCCATAAAATCGAGCATTTTTCGCACCAGGCCAGGTTTGGTCACCGCCAGAATGGTCGAGCCGCTCTCCAGCACCGTGCTGCCGTTGGGAATCGTTAGATCTTCGTGGGGATGGGCCTGATAACCAATGATGAGCGTGCCCGCCGGAAACCGAGAATCTTGGGCGATTTCGGCCAGAGTGCGCCCCACAATGGTGCACTGCTGCGGAATGGGCAGCTTCAGCACTTCCACCTGCCCCTGCTCGAAGTGCATCATCGCTTCCACCTGGGGGTACTCAATGGCGCTCACCATGCGGTTGATGGTGAGTTCGGTGGTGCTAACGGTGTGGGTGGCCCCGGCCAGCTGGTAGGGTTCGGCAAAGTCGCGATCGCTCATGCGCACCACCGTCTGGGGCACGCCGTAATGTTTAGACAGGGTCACGATCGCCAGGTTAAGAGCGTCTTCGGACAGGGCCGCAATCACCGCATCGGCCTTGCGAATGCCCGCCTCTAGCAGCGTGGTGGTATTGACGGCGCTGCCCTCAAAGGCCATGACGCCAATTTTTTCGCGGGCATACTGGCAGGCTAGCGGGTCGGTGTCTACTACCGCCACGGTGTGCCCCTCATCTAGCAGGGTTTTTGCCAGTTCTAGCCCCAGCATCCCAGCACCGCCAATTAGAACGTACATGTCTGAAAGACTCCTGAAAGGACACCGGTCAAGCTGAGAGAAATAGCTCCCTAGGGGGATATATTGACGTTTTGGGCTTTAGTATGCTCACCCGTGGCAGCCAGTGCCACTAGAGTGCCAACTTCGGCGTTCACTGTGGCGCTTCAATTGCATTCCAGCATTCCAATTATTGCGTTTCATATTGAGTTGCGTTTCATAGAGTGTGCCTAGATCGCGCTTCTATGGTGTCTTTACGGCACGCGCAATCCATCCACCAAAACCAAAAACACCCTACGGAGCCACACCATGAAAGGACTCACCGGCAAAACTGCACTGATTACCGGAGCTTCCTCTGGCATTGGTCAGGCGATCGCCATTCGGCTGGCCCAGGAGGGGAGCAATGTGGTGATCAACTACCGCAGCGACAGCGATGGGGCCGAAGACACCCGCCGCCAGGCTATGGAAAAAGCCTGCCAAGATGTGGAAAACTGCGGCGTCAAGGCCCTGCTGGTGCAGGGCGATGTCTCTCAGGAAGAGGATGCCGTTTCCATGGTGCAGCAGGCCATTGAGCACTTTGGCCAGCTAGATATTTTGGTCAACAACGCGGGCGTTCAAACCGAAAGCCCCTCCGATGCGATCGAGATCGATAGCTTTGACTGGGTGCTAGGGGTCAACCTGCGCGGTGCCTACCTTTGCGCCCGAGAAACCATCAAGCATCTGCTGGCCCAAAACCGCCCCGGCAGCATCATCAATATTTCTAGCGTCCACGAAATCATTCCTCGCCCCCAGTACCTAAGCTACTCCATCAGCAAGGGCGGCATGGGCAACATGACCAAAACCCTGGCGCTGGAATACGCCGCCAAGGGCATTCGGGTCAACGGCATTGGCCCTGGGGCTACCATCACCCCCATCAACGACGCCTGGACCGAAGACCCTGAAAAACAAGCCGAGGTAGAGAGCCACATTCCCATGGGCCGGGCCGGCACCAGCGACGAAATGGCCGCAGCCGTGGCCTTTCTTGCCTCCGACGAGGCGGCTTACATTACCGGGCAAACCCTCTACATCGACGGCGGCCTTACCCTCTACGCCGACTTTCAAGAAGCTTGGTCGGCCTAGGGGAAGGGTATCAGGTTTAGGTATCAGGGTTAGGGCAGCTCCTGACACCCTGAACCTGATAGCTAAAACCCTCACCATCTACGGATCCGCCCTGCCCTCAGCCCGCTACCCCTTACCTGAAGAACTGTTACACTTCCTCAACAATCGGTATTACCCCCCACTCTTGCGATGATACGATGCCCATCAAACGCCCATTAAGTGGTTGAGAGATAGGACTTCATGACTGAAACGCTAACAGGTCAAACACCTATTTTTGGAGGCAGCACCGGCGGTCTCCTCACCAAGGCTGCGGTCGAAGAAAAGTACGCCATCACCTGGACCAGCCCCAAGAAGCAGGTTTTTGAGATGCCCACCGGTGGCTCAGCCTTCATGAACGAAGGAGACAATCTCCTGTACTTGGCCCGCAAAGAACAGTGTCTGGCTCTGAGCAGACAGCTGCGCAACAAGTTCAAGCCCAGAATTGAGAACTACAAGATCTATCGAATTCTGCCCAACGGCGAAACCCAGTATCTGCACCCCGCTGACGGCGTCTTCCCTGAGAAGGTGAACGAGGGCCGTGGGGCCGTGGGCACCATAGGCCGCAACATCGGGGCCAATCCCGATCCGTCCACTATCAAATTTAGCGGCAAGACCACCTACCAGGTCTAAGTTTCCCCAGGGCTTCAGTTCCCTGATCCCCTGAAGAATGCCGCTTACGTGCTGACTGTGACTGTTGTGTTGTGAGGGGTGTAGCCTAGGCTATGCCCCTTTTGCTATTGGGGTAAGGGCCCGGCCCGCGCTCTAGAACCCCGCCTGCGCTGTAGAATAGTTGCCATGATTTTTCCAGCCTTTGAGCAGTTTCAAACCTATGCCACCCAGGGCAACTTCGTGCCGGTTTACCAAGAGTGGCTAGCCGATTTAGACACGCCCGTATCGGCCTGGTACAAGGTGTGTGCCGGTCAGCCCTACAGCTTTTTGCTGGAGTCAGTGGAGGGGGGTGAAACCCTGGGCCGCTACAGCTTTTTGGGCTGCGACCCGCTGTGGGTGCTCGAAAACTGGGGCGATCGCTCTACCCAAACCCATCGCGATGGCACCGTGGTAGAGCACGCGGGCAACCCCTTCGACACCCTGGCCGACTGCCTGGCCCCCTACCATCCCGTCAAGCTGCCCGCCCTGCCCCCCGGCATAGGTGGCCTGTTTGGCTTTTGGGGCTACGAGCTCATCCGCTGGATTGAACCAACGGTACCCATTTATCCTCCCGGCAACGGCGACCTACCCGACGGCCTGTGGATGCAGGTGGATAGCCTGCTGATTTTTGATCAGGTGCAGCGCAAGATTTGGGCCGTGGCCTACGCCGACCTGCGCGACCCAAACACAGACCCGCAGACCGTCTATCAGGCCGCCTGCGATCGCGTTCGGCAGCTGCTTCACAAGCTCACCCTGCCCCTCTTGCCCGACCAAGCTACCCTGCCCTGGCACCCGCCCCACAGCGAGGCGGCCCCGGTGGCCTACACCAGCAACCGCACCGCCGCCGAGTTTTGCACCAGCGTAGAGCGGGCCAAGGCCCACATCCAGGCTGGAGATATTTTTCAGGTGGTGATCTCCCAGCGGCTCAACACCACCTACAGGGGCGATCCCTTTGATCTGTACCGCTCCCTGCGGCAGATCAACCCATCTCCCTACATGGCCTACTTCAACTTCTACGACTGGCAGCTGATTGGCTCTAGCCCTGAGGTCATGGTGAAGGCCACTGCCGACGATCCCAGCCAGCCCCAGGTAGCCACCGTGCGCCCCATTGCTGGCACCCGCCCCCGGGGCAAAACCGTCGCCGAAGACATCGCTTACGAGCACGACCTGCTGGCCGACCCCAAGGAACGGGCCGAGCACGTCATGCTGGTTGACCTGGGCCGCAACGACCTAGGCCGCGTCTGCCTCAGCGGCACCGTTCAGGTCGACGAGCTGATGGTAATCGAACGCTACTCCCACGTGATGCACATTGTCAGCAACGTGGTGGGCCGTCTTAGCCCCAGCAAAACCGCCTGGGATTTGCTCAAGGCCTGTTTTCCGGCGGGCACGGTGAGCGGGGCGCCAAAAATTCGCGCTATGCAGATCATCCACGACCTAGAACCCTGCCGCCGCGGCCCCTACTCAGGGGTCTACGGCTACTACGACTTTGAGGGCCAGCTCAATACCGCCATTACGATTCGCACCATGGTGGTGCAGGCGCTACCCGAGGGTGGCCACAGCGTTGCCGTCCAGGCCGGAGCCGGGCTGGTGGCCGACTCGGTGCCCGAGCAGGAGTATCAAGAAACCTTGAACAAGGCCCGGGGCATGTTGGAGGCAATTCGGTGCCTGGGGTAAGGCTACGTCTTGCGACGAAAGTCTTTTGAGCCGGCGATCAACCGTTGCCTCTACAGGATGAGGGCTGTTTTTTTGGGGTGGAAACGACCTCACACGAAATCCGCCTTGAGAAACCCTAATTCAAAGCAGGGATCTCGTAGGGGCATTGCAGTGCAATGCCCCTACAAACCGGGCGTGACTAAATAGGATTCGGTATCAGACCCTACAAGCAGCCTTCGGCCCAGGTTACAGAGGGAAACTGACCGGCGCGAAACTGCGTTACCCGGCCCTGATCGTCGGTTTCAAATACCAGGCGATAGACGTCTTCGCCGGGGTCTTGGGGGGTAAAGATCACCGTTTTACCGAGAGTTTCAGGGTTAGCGGTAGCCTCTAGCTGCTTGCCGTAAACCCGCACCAGGTCGCGCTCGGTTGAGCCAATTCTGATGCCGCTACGGGTTGTGGTCAGGCTGCCCGGCCAGACGTCAACTCGCAGCACCTGATCATCAATGGCCATAAACCCAATTGGTTCGCCGTGGTCTTGAATGCGGTAGTACTGGCACTGGCCATTGCTGGCATCGGCGATGGGCACCGGGGTAAGACCCGCCTTCCGCAGAGCGTCAAGCCGCATACCAATGCGAATGGGACCGAGGCCGGTGGTTTTGAGGGGTGCCGCCAGCAGCGCCAGGGTGGGTACCGTGGCAACATCAGTGCTGGGGGCAAGGGCAATGGCCCGCTGCATGACCCGCAGAGAGCTGAGGGGGGCCAGTACGCCGTTGAGCAGCGTTGTAGCTTTGGGGGTGTAGAGCGATCGCTGGGTCGCAGCCGGAGCCGTAGCCTGGGCAACACCCGTTGGCCGCTGACCGTAGCCCACAGCGGCCAAACCCACCAGGGATGCTGCCGCTGCAATTGCCGCAAGCACGCCTAGGCGCTGTTGTCTCCCTTTGACCATTGCTCCCTGTCCGATGCGTGATTAAATGCAGTAGGTGACCTTCTATTCCGTAAGCCACTCGTTTTTATACCCTAGGGATATTTATACCTTAGGAGGTGTTGGTTTCGGGTATAGCGGCTACAAAGACCTTGAAAGGCGGGTAGAGGCAAACCTAAACGAGGCCCAGATCGGGTTCAAACCTTAGGCAACAACTATCATAATGAGCAAGCTGAGTCAATGTTGTAACCTGCTGCCCGATCAAGTGTAACAGTAGCCGCTCGTTTTCCCCCAATGCCTCCGCCATTTCGCCCAACACTTCGGTTTAGGTTGCCGGCCCGGTCAAGGAGTGGGGCTAGGAGGGGTCGGCTATGGTTGGTTGGGCTTTTGGCGATCGCAACCGGCACCCTGCTGATCTGGACTAGCAAACGCCCTTTGGAGGCGGAGCCCACTTTAGTACCAGCGGCGGCCCCCTCTCGATCCAAGGGGATTAAAGCGCTGTTTAGCCGCAGCGACCGACAACGGCAGCCTTTGACCGTGCCGCCCCCGGTGCTACCCCAGCCGCTGCCGCCCCAGCAGGCCTGGCCCGACCTGCCCCTGGTGCAGGCTCAGCCCAGCTTTACCGACCTCGACAGCAGCCACTGGGCCTGGCCCATTCTGGCCGACCTGGCCCAGCGAAAGTTGATTGCAGGTTTTCCAGACGGCACCTTTCGGCCTGCCGATCCTGTGACCAGGGCCGAGTTTGCCGCCCAGCTGGCCCGGTTATTCAACCTGCCCCCCGACCTGTCGCGCCCCCCGGGAGACATCACTTATAGCGATATTTCAGCCAGCCACTGGGCCTACGGCAGCGTACAGCAGTCGGTGCGGATGGGGTTTCTCAGCGGCTACCCCGACGACTCATTTCTGCCCGACCAAACCCTGAGCCGCATCCATGTCATTGTGGCTCTGGCTAACGGGCTAATGCTGAGATCAAGCAGCAGTGCGGCCCTGGTGCTGGCCCCCTACAGCGATTACGACCAGGTGCCCCCCTGGGCCATTCGTTCTCTGGTGGCGGCTATGGAGGCGGGCCTGGTGGTCAATCACCCCGATGTTCAGCAGCTGGCTCCAAATCGACCCGCTAGCCGGTCAGAGGTGGCCGCCATGCTGCACCGGGCCCTAGTCTACGCCGGCTATTTGCAGAATGTACCTTCTCCCTACGTTGCAGGGAGTCCAACGCAGCAAGCGCCGTAAGATCATGAGGTGTTACCCCAAGGCACTGTCACCCAGCACCGCAAACTCGCCTCTAACCAACCCCAAGGGTTTACGTAGAGATCCCGTAGGCTACGTTAAATGCGATCGAGCCCAACTGGGATGGGCTTTTTGAGGAACCTTAGTCACTGCACGGTGCATTGCTTCGCGAATGCACCCTCCATGGATCTCAAGAATTAAGCCTGCCAGACCACTAGAAGGAGGGTAGGGAAATACCGTCAAGGCCGTCCTGCTCTAGGGTGGGCAGCTCTAGGCGCTGGCTGCGGCGAGTGCGCATGGCTAAGCGGTAGCTCACACTCTGCAGCTCCGCCTGAAGCTGGCGATTTTCGCGCTGAATTTCGGCAACTCGCTGCTTGACTGCGGCCATGCGATCGGCAAACTTTTGCCGGTACACCGTGGGCAGCTCTTGCACAACCTGCTCCAGCATACGGGTGCGATCGGTCAGTTCTTGCACCGTTTGTCGCAGCTGCAGCACTTCGCCGTCGCGCTCTTCGAGCTGGCCCTGGTAGAAATCAATTTGTTTTTCAACCCCCCGCAGCTGATCGCGCAGGGAGGTCATTTCGGCCTGGTGCTGTTCAGAGACCTCTGGGCTGGGTACAAACCCAGCGTTGCCCTTGACCAGGCGAAATAGCTCCTGAGACAGCTGCTGCACCAGCTGGTCGCGAATGGCCAGTTCAGACTCAAGCCGGGCAATTTCGGCCTGGTGCTCGTTCATGCCTGTATATGAAGACTGCGTCACAAGACTACTCCCACACCAACAACTAACCTACTATCTCGATGCCCCAAAGCCTGAACCACCCTATCTAAGCCATGACCGATGCATGCGCCCGGTCTGCCAACGGCTCGGGCCCAACCAATCGGTCTGAGCTAAGTACCAAGCTCCCCCAAAGCACAGGTAGACCGGGGTGGATAAGTTGCAGCTAATTTATAGCACCTGTCAGAAAAATTGGCACAACTAATTTCAGGCCAATGGCACGCCTAGCGCCGAAATAGAACCCTACAGCAAAGTGCCGCTGGCTCATCTCCTTCTAAAGGCAGACGAACCAGCGGCAAATTGGGTAGGTCAGTTGCGGCAGTCTGCGGAGCGCTTACTCTTCTTCGCTAGCAGCGGCTACAGCAACCGCTTCAGCAGGTTCTTCTTCAACCTCTACGGGCAGAGGTTCGTCGGACTCTTGCTTGACGGTTAGGAAGCGAATGACTTCTTCGCTGAGGCGCATGGCGCGCTCTAGGGGAGCGATCGCAGCGCCAGGGCTGGTGTAGTTCATCTGAATGTAGATGCCCTCACGGTGGCGGTCGATTTCGTAGGCCAAGCGACGCTTGCCCCGGTGCTGGGTCTCTAGAATAGAAGCGCCCTGGTCCTTCAGCATGGTCTGGTATTTGCCGATGGTGGCGTCAATGGCCTCGTCGTTGAGATCGGGCCGCAGAATGTACATGGTTTCGTACACGTAAGCTCTCATGAAAACTCCTTATGGACATAATGGCCTTTAGCAGCCAAAAATGGGCGTAAATAAGTGACTATGGCGATCGCTGCCATAGACTTACCCAGGCCCTGGGTATTGGCGCAAAGACAAGGATCTACAATCATACCAAGAATTAGCAGGCCAAGAGTTAAAAAATTATGGCGCAACGCTACGTTAGGGTTCAGTCTCGGACCGGGCAACTGCACTATGGGCTGCTGCGCCCCGATCGCAGCGTGCAGGTACTCGACGCGCCACCGTGGCTTCAGGGGCAGCCCACCGAAGTCGAGCTCTCGCCCAGCAGCTACGATCTGCTGGCCCCCTGTGCCCCCTCCAAGATAGTGGCCGTGGGCAAAAACTACCCCGACCACGCCGCCGAGATGGGCACCACCACACCCTCTGAACCGCTGCTCTTTATCAAGCCCTCGACGGCCGTGACCGCAGCAGGCGCGCCAATCTACTACCCCTCCCAGGCCACCCAGGTCGACTATGAGGGCGAGTTGGCCCTGGTCATTGGCGATCGCTGCGCCCACGTGCCACCCGAAGAGGCCCGAGCCAAAATTTGGGGCTACACCATAGCCAACGACATCACCGCCCGCGATCTGCAAAAACGCGACGGCCAGTGGACCCGGGCCAAGGGCTTCGACACCTTTTGCCCCCTGGGGCCCTGGATTGTGCGCGAGTTGGGCGCCGGGGCCCAGCTCCAAACCTTTCTCAACAGCCAAGCAGCGCCTGTGCAGTCAGCCTCAGTCGAAGAAATGACCTACAGTCCCGACTTTCTGGTGGCCTACATTAGCGAAATCATGACCCTGCTGCCGGGGGATGTGATTTTGACCGGTACCCCCGCTGGCGTTGGCCCCCTCGCCGTCGGTGACCAGGTCAGGGTGGCGATCGAAGGCATTGGTATGCTCGAAAACACCGTCGCGCTTCGGGCCTAGGGCACTTGCCCCTAGCGCACCTGCCCCCTTAGCGCACCTGCATATGTACCGCCTCTGAAAGAGTCGGAATCTCGGCGTACAGGCCCCGGAAGGTCTGCACCAGCGAGAAACCAACCGAAATGAGCATGCCCAAAAACAGCACGTTGGACAGGGTGCTAAACAGCAGCGCTCCAAACACACTGGGGTCAAGCAGACTCAGAATGAGGCTAAACACCGCCAAAATAATGCTCAGCAGAATCGCCTGCATAGTGTTGAAGCGAATAAACCGGCTGATGTTTTCGTTGCGCACCACCAGTAAAATCAGCGCAAAAAACACGATCAGGCCAAAGAAGGGAATCGTTCGCTCCAGGGTGCCGTAAACGGTAATCAGCGGAGCCAGGGGCAGCAGCAAAAACCCAAACACCGGAAACTGACTGATCAGCTCAAGACCGTAGGGTAAGCCAGCGGTAACCGGCAAAATGTAGGGAAGCGCCGCCAGAATACGGTCTAAAACGGTGGGATTGGGGGAACTGCTCCAGGTCATGACTTATCTCCAAACGACAGGTTAAAGGCTACCGGGCTATAGCCTTACCATATCGCAAATCTATAGTTTGCCGGAGCAGCCTAGCGGTTCAGGGGGCAGAAATTGAGGCCCAGGGCGATCGCTTCAGCCCTATCTCTTCTACCCAATATCTGCCACCCGAAACCCCATTTGGCACTCAAACTGGGTCGGCTGAGCCTGGTCTAGGCTGGCGATCTGACGACCGCAGCGCAGCACCCCCTGCTGCCAGCGGGGCTGACCGTGGCGATCGGCCATCAAACAGCTGCTGCACACTACCTGGGGCGAAATGAGTTGGCTATCGGTCATTATTACCAACATGGCGGTTACCTCCCGTGGGCCAGGGTTAACCTGATCTTTCCCTAATCTTAGGATGCCCCAGAGAACCCGCTGTGTGCTGGCATACGCAATCAAACGCAACCGGGCGGCGCCCTCCGTTGTCTCCAACTAGAGGGTAGCGCCGCCCGTCACGCATCAGTCGTAGCTTGAACCGCTACTCCTTGGCTTTGCTCACTTCTCGGGACTCAGACGCAGACCCTTTGCGCTTTTTAGGCAGCGGCACTCCTCGCTCTGAACCCTCGGCATCGCTGCTGTTGTGCTCTCGCTGCCAGGCGGGCACGGTTTGGTCGTAGGCCATTTGCAGAGCCGCTGCCGCTACGGTGCGCAGGTCGTACTCCTCGCTGAGCTGAGAGACAATGGGCAAAAACGACGCCAGGCGCTCGCTGGTAATCGCCTCGCGCACCTGACTGCGCAGCCGCTCCAGGTTGCGAGCCGCAATCTCGGCCCGGGTCGGAATTTTCACTAGGGTCATGGGCTGCTTGGTGTGGCGCTCAATCTGCCGCAGCTTGTACTTCTCCAGGGGCGTGACCAAAGAAATAGCGATCCCTTTCTTGCCCGCCCGTCCGGTGCGGCCAATGCGGTGCACGTAGCTCTCCATCGCATCGGGCATGTCGAAGTTGATCACGTGGGTTAGATCATCGACGTGCAGGCCCCGAGCGGCGATGTCGGTAGCCACCACCAGCTTCACCTGCTGCTGGCGGAACCGCATCAGCAACCGCTCGCGCTGGGACTGGCTGAGGTCGCCGTGGTACTCGTCCACGCTGTAACCCGCCGCCTGTAGCTGCCGGGTGAGGTCGCCAGCGGTGCGGCGGGTGCGCACAAAGATGATGGCGGTTTCGGGGTCTTCTAGCTCCAAAATGGGCTGCAGGGCGCGCACCTTGGTCCAGCCACGGGGCACGATGTAGCTCACCTGCTGAATTTGCTTGGGCGACGCCTTGGGCGACTGCACCGTAACGGTAACCGGAGACTGGAGAAACTTGGTGGCTAGCTCCCGAATGGCTGGGGCCATGGTGGCAGAGAAGAAGGCGGTCTGCCGATCGGCGGGGGCTTTGCTGAGAATTTTCTCGACGTCTTGAATGAAGCCCATATTGAGCATCTCGTCGGCTTCGTCAAGCACGAGCCAGCCCAGGCTTTGCAGCGACAGGCTGCCCCGGTTGAGCATGTCTAGCACGCGACCCGGGGTGCCTACAACAATCTGGGTACCCCGGCGCAGCTGATCCTGTTGGCGCTCGATGGACTGGCCACCATAGATGGGCAGAACGTTGGGTCGGCCATTGATGCGAAAGCCGCGCATGGCCTGGCACACTTGAATGGCGAGTTCGCGGGTGGGGGTCAGCACCAGAGCCTGCACCGCAGGATTGCTGGGATCGACCTGCTCCATCAGCGGCAGGGCAAAGGCAGCGGTTTTACCGGTGCCAGTCTGGGCCTGGCCGATCAGGTCGCGCCCCGAGAGCAGATGGGGAATGGTTTCTGCCTGAATAGCTGTGGGTTCTTCGTAGCCCATGCTTTCGAGATGGCTAACGCGGGCTTCAGACAACCCCAGGCTAGTAAACGATAAGGTCATAGTGGTTCCTTGGGACGGTGGACAAAGGGTGTGGATCAAACTTGGTGAGCCCGGCTCGTGGTCTAGGCTGGTGGGCTGGGCTCAGGGGATGCAGACTCAGGGGATCAGGCTCAGGGGATCAGGCTCAGTGGGCCAGACTTAGAGAAGGCTCGATCGCGGCTACAGAAGCTACTTCACCAAACAGGTCGTAGGTGTCGGCGGCGGTAATGGTAACCGGCACAATCTGGTTGAGGGGGGCAGACCCGGTGATGTAAACCAGGCCATCGACCTCAGGCGCAAACCGGGCCGATCGCCCCAGGGCCATGCCCGTAGAGGGGTTCTCCTGCTCGACCAGCACATCTACCACGCGGCCAATGTGGGCGCGGTTGTGCTCCCAGGCGATGGGCTGCTGGGCCAGCATCAGAGCCTCGCGGCGGCGATCGCGCTCTGCGGGCGGTACCTGGTTGGGCAGATCGTAGGCTGGGGTGCCCTCCTCCGGGGAGAAGCTGAACACCCCGACGTGGTCAAACCGATGGCGTTCGACGAAGGCCAGCAGGTGCTCAAAGTGAGCCTCCGTTTCGCCGGGAAAGCCGACAATGAACGTGGTGCGCAGCACCGCCTCCGGAAGAGATGCCTTGATGCGGTCAATGACATTGTCATTCACCTGACCCTGCCAGGGACGGTTCATGGCCCGCAGCACCTCTGGGTGGGAGTGCTGTAGAGGCAAATCCAGGTAGGGCAGCACGTTGGGCGTTTCGCGAATGGCGGCGATCACCTCGGGGGTGAGGCCGGTGGGGTAGGCGTAGTGCATCCGCACCCAGGGCACATCTACTTCACCCAGGGCCCGCAGCAGCTCGGCCAGACGAGGCTTGCCGTAGATGTCCATGCCGTAGTTGGTGGTGATTTGGGAAATCAGCACCAGTTCCTGCACTCCCTCAGCGGCGAGCTGGTGGGCCTCGCTGACGATGGACTCGATGGTGCGCGATCGCTGGTTGCCGCGCAGGTGAGGAATAATGCAGAAGGCGCAGCGGTAGTCGCAACCCTCGGCCACCCGCAGGTAGGCCACGCTGGAGGCGGTAGTGCGGTAGCGGGGCACGGTTTCGTCGGCAATATAGGTGGGTTCGGGGGAGACAATCTTCACCCGTTCCCCGGCCTCGGCCCGCTCGATCACTTCCACAATCCGGTTGTAGTCGCCCGTGCCCACCAAGGCCACCGCCTCGGGAATTTCGTCGAGCAACTCGTTCTGAAAGTGCTGGGCCAGGCAGCCCGTAATCACCACTTTCTTTTGGGCGGCCGCCAGTTCTACCAGGGTGCGCACCGACTCTTCGCGCGCCGCTTCAATGAAGCTACAGGTGTTGACCACTACGTAGTCGGCCAGCTCTTCGTTGGTGTCGACCTGGTAGCCAGCCTGCACCAGCAGCCCCAGCATGTGCTCGGTGTCGACCCGGTTCTTTTCGCAGCCTAAATGATTAAATGCAACCGTTGGCTTTAGCCCCATGGTGTCTCTGGTATCTCGTAATATATGAATACGCCAATCTTGCCAAAAGCTCTGGGTGGTTAGCTGGCTCGCCCGAGGGCAACCCAGCACCGCTGACATCGGCACCAACGTTCCAACGCCACTGCTCAGGCATCCATCAATCCTGTGTTGACGAATTGCCCAGCAAATCTTTTGGCCAATGGCACCAGGGGGCAATACAAATTAACACTCATAAATAATACATCACAAAAGCAGGGGGTGTCCTAAATCGGACCCCAGGGGTTGATATGCTGATAGGGTAGGTTTGCGATCGCTCCGGCGAGACGAGTTCGCCTACTGTTCTGTGTTCTGCGAGTCCAGGCAAAATTCACGTGGACTTAATCGAAGTCTTCAACACCCATAACCCGGTCATTGGGGTACTACACCTGTTGCCCCTGCCCACCTCACCCCGCTGGCAGGGGGATTTACAGGCCGTTATCGATCGCGCCGAGCAGGAGGCCACCGCCCTCGCTTCCGGCGGCGTCCACGCCATTATTGTTGAGAATTTTTTTGATGCCCCCTTTACTAAGGGCATGGTAGACCCAGCGGTGGTCAGCGCCATGGGCCTAATCGTGCAGCGCCTACAGGCCCTGATCACGGTGCCCATCGGCATCAATGTCTTGCGCAATGACGCTCGCAGCGCCCTGGCGATCGCCACCTGCACCGGGGCCGCCTTCATTCGCGTCAATGTGCTGACCGGGGTGATGGCCACCGACCAGGGCCTGATCGAGGGCTGCGCCCACGACCTGCTGCGCTACCGCAAAGAGCTGGGCAGCTCAGTCAAAATTTTGGCCGACGTACTGGTGAAGCACGCCCGTCCCCTGGGGTCACCCAACCTGACTACGGCGGTGCAGGAAACCATTCACCGGGGCATGGCCGACGGCATCATTCTCTCAGGCTGGGCCACGGGTAGCCCCCCCAGCCTCGAAGACCTGGAGCTGGCCAAGGCCGCGGCGGGCGATCGCCCCGTTTTTATCGGCAGCGGGGCCGACTGGGAAAACATTGGCACCCTAATGAAGGCTGCTGACGGCGTGATTGTGGCCAGTTCCCTCAAGCGCCAGGGCGACATTAACCAACCCATCGACCCCATCCGAGTCGGGCAGTTTGTGGAGGCTATGCAGGAAAGTTTGCAGGCTCCTGGGGGAAACCTAGCTATGCCGACGATGGTAGCTCCCTAACCGCTGGCTGCCTATCTCCAGAGGGAGGCATTAAACTAGACACGGGACGGGTGGTTCTGTCCTACCCGCAGGGGTTTTCTGTAGAGTTTGGGTCAACTGTTTTGGAAGAGAGGCGCATCATGAGACGTCGTCGTCAAGAGAGCCGTTGGATTCACCGTTGGTCGCGTTGGCTAGTGGCGGGCATTGCGCTGATGGGTGCCCTGGGTACCGGCTACCTCACCCTCGGCAAGCTGACGGGCAATGGAACCTGTCCCACCGAGGGGTGCGATCGCGTCCTCTCTAGCCCCTGGGGCACCGTATTTGGCCTACCCCTAACGCTGTTTGGCTTTTTGGCCTACGGCACCATGCTGGTAATGGCTGTGGCCCCCCTGCTGGTCAATGCCGACACCAAAAAGGAGCTGCGCCAAAAGCTCGAAGGCTGGACCTGGCCGCTCATGTTTATGCTGGCCACGGCCATGCTGGTGTTTAGCGGCTACCTGATGACGGTGCTGGCCTTTGAGCTACAGACTGCCTGCCCCTACTGCATCGGCTCGGCCCTCTTTGCCCTGGCGATGTTTGTAATTATTTTGCTGGGTAACCGCTGGGACGACCTGGGCCAGCTGGCCTTTATGGGCTTTATCGTCGGCGTGCTAACCATCACCTCAACCCTGGCCGTCTATGCCCCCATTAACGCCGGCAGTAGCCCCAGTAGTAATGTAGCCGGGCAAGCAGGGCCACCGATTACTACCGCCTCTGGCCCCGCTGAAGTAGCCCTGGCCAGACACCTTAAAAACATTGGCGCAACGATGTACGCCGCCTGGTGGTGTCCCCACTGTCACGACCAAAAACAGCTGTTTGGGGCCGAGGCCACCGCAGCGCTAAACTTGGTGGAATGTGCAGAAGACGGGCAAAATTCTCAGGCTGACCTGTGTCGCTCGAAGCCGCAAATCACCGGCTTTCCCAGTTGGGAGATCAACGGCGAATTTTATGCTGGCACCCAAAGTCTAGCGCGTCTGGCAGAGCTGTCGGGCTACACCGGGCCCACCGACTTTCGCCGCTAGTACCGGGCCCACCGACTTTCGCCGCTAGTAGCTGAACTCAAGCCCAGGGGTGTTTGCGGCTTCCTCCACAGGACAGGTTGCGGCAGCTATCTTTGCCTGCCGTAACCCGCCCCACAATACTGAGGTCAACCTAGGCGGCTCTGTCGCAACGTAGGCTAAGGCCTTTGTGGGCGTTGCTGAATTGAGGCATGAATTTGGGTAAGGGCAAACGGTGTTTGCCCAGCCCAACCGTGGTTAGCCAAAGCGGATTCAGTATCATACCCGTTTCAGCAACCCCCTTTAGTGAACCCAAAGACCCATGCTCTGGTCATTACATCCTGGTGCTAGCTGTAACGGCTTAGGAGATCCCCAAGAATGTCTTCGAAGCTGCCGTGGGGGCCAAATTCCATTTCTTCGAAGTCGTCGGTCGGTCGGTTGCTGGGGTAACTGGTAGCCCCATAACCTTTCTGGGCCTTTTTCCAATGAGCACCGTAGCGATCGTAGTGGTGGCGTTTTGCGGTGTCTGAGAGAACTTCGTAGGCCTCGTTCAGGGTTTTAAATTGCTCTGCCGCTGCCTCGTTGTTGGGGTTGAGGTCGGGGTGAAGCTGGCGGGCTAGCTTACGGTAGGCCTGTTTGATCACCGTCAGGCTAGCGTTGCGATCGACCTTTAAGACCGCATAGTAATCGGCAGATTCTGGAGGAGTAGGCATAGTTTTGCTGTCCGATCGCCCGCTGGCCAAAGCTCGACTTCGTCTTTTTCACTATACCGAATCAGCGCCTTTGGTTTGGGGATCACAGGCATTGCTGGGCCAGCATAACAGCGACGACACCTGCCCAAGCTGCCCACCCGCGTGGTCACCGGGGTGGGATGTAGCCCAGGTCGTCAATTTTTAAGGGTGTATGAGGAAAATCGCGCTGGGTTAAACTGGCGCACTAGCACCACGCCACCGAAATGATCATCCAGGTAGGGAACGCCATTGCGATCGAGTGCCACCAGCGGCGATCGCGCCAAAAAATGCCCCGCTGGCAAAGCGCCAACAGGGCATAGGTGGGTTTGTAGGGAACGCTGTGGACGTCAACGTTAAAAACGCAGACGCTAACGAGACGACTTAATGTCGCGGTACAGGCCTTTGCGGCGCGATGCCCCTTTAGAGCGCGATCGCGCCGGTAGACCAATACCGGCCAGACCCAGCAGCCCCAGGGCTGCCTTAGCCCCAGGACGGTGAGTCACCGTTTGGGGGTGAGCTTCGACAGGCTGGTTGGGCTGGGTTGTCTGGCGGTACTCTACCCCAGCTAGGGAAAGCAGCCCCGCCACAATCAGCGCGCTCAGATGGTTTAGAGAGTTATCTATCCCAGGCACTTGCCCGGACACTTGGTAGTGGGTGTTAAACGTTCTAACTAAAAACCAAATGAACAACCCAACGCAGATCAACAGGGCAATGGCATTGATAGTTGGGCTATTGGCAAAGGTATAAATAGCACCCCCTGTAGGACCGTCAATGGCCCCCTCAAACTCTTCATAGGTAGAAAATGGACTAGACATAGCGCTTGCTCCTCAATTTTTCTAGCATCACAGCAAGTCTCTGTTTAAACGTTGGGAGAAACCGTTGGAGAAATCGGAGTCATTGGCATGACAACGCCGTTAGAATGACCATTTTGCTCAGGAATAATGGAGTATTCTGGGTAGCCCTCAATACCAAAGTCAGCTAGGTCTAGACCAGCAATTTCTTCGGCTTCAGAAACCCGCAGCAGGCCAAATTTTTTCAGCAAAAAGCTCACCCCATAGCCAGGAATAAAACCTAGCAGTATCGCAGAAATAGCCGCGCCCACCAGCTGCCCCCAAAAGTTAATCGAGGGAATGCCCTCAGGCTGGGGGTAGCCAGCGGCAACAATGCCCACCATGAGAGAGCCAAAGATGCCGCAGTAACCGTGTACCGCAAAGGCACCCACTGCATCGTCAATGCCAGCTTTCTCAATGGCGTTACCCACAAAAGGCATGGTGTAAGCGCCCACAAAGGCGAGAATAATCACGATGGCGGGGCTGTAAATGTCCATTGCCGCTGCGGAAGAAATAATCCCCGCCAGACCACCAGAGATGGTGTAAAACGGGTCGGCCTTAGAGCCCATGTAGGCCCCAACCAAACCTGCCGACAGCGCCAGGGTGGTGTTGACCCCAATGGAGGCGAGGGTCATCGGCGTGCCATAGATGGTGAGCTCTACGGTTTGGCCTGGGGTAAAAATGACGCAGGCGGCTAAAAAGCCATAAAAGCCCACGAAAATCAGCATCAGCCCCACCATGGTCAGCGGCAGGTTGTGAGGCATAATTACCCGAGGTTTGCCCTGGGCGTCGAACTTGCCAATGCGGGGGCCGAGGTTGATCAGCACCCCTAGGGCAAAGAAGCCCGCCACCGCATGGAGCAGGGCCGAGCAGCCAAAGTCGTGGTAGCCCATCTGGGTGTAGAACCACCCGTAGGGGTTCCAGCCCCAGGAGGCCGCTACCACCCAGGTAAAGGAGCCCAGCACGATCGCCAAAATGGCGTAGGCCCCCACTCTGATGCGCTCGATCACTGCACCCGAGAGAATGGAGGCGGTGGTCATGGCAAACAGAGCAAAGGCAAACCAGAACACGCCAGTCAGGTTATCGGCAATGTTTGGCCCCAGCGCCGGTGACCAGGGGTAGGAGGCCTCAACCAGGGCCAAGACCTCGCCCACGGTGCCGTCGGCGGTAGCGCTAGTCCACGGCCCCACAATCCCGCCCTGCAGGGGAAACAGCGGGAAGGCGTTGTACACCCACCAGCCAAAGAAGAAAAAGGTGAGACCCACTAAAGACAGGGTCATCAAGTTTTTGACCATAGTGGCCAGGACGTTTTTAGAGCGGGCCGCACCGCCCTCGTAGGCTAAGAAGCCGACGTGAATCAACAACATGAGCACGGAGGCCCAATAGTAGTAAGACTCTGCTACAAAAGTTGCTAAAAACTCTTGCGATTCAGGAGACATAGATAACTCCTAGCTGTCAGTTAAGTTGTACGAAAGAACCCATTCAAACAGAACCATCAACCTGTTCAAATACAAGCGGACTAAAGACAGGAGAAAACGCTGGCTCGTCCCAAAAATCGATCGCTGCTAGACCCTAGGGCTTCACCCTGGCAGAGGACAAATTCAACCCCTAAATTGAGCTAAAACTCACCTAACGAGTTGCGCTATTTTGAGATCAACTTGTTATGTCAAGAGTGTGCAATGCAAATTAAGTAGAGGCTGTAGTCAGCGATACTGAACCGTCGCTGAAGGATTGAATTAGGCTCCACATTTTTTGGGTATGGGCCTGAGCCAGGTGCAGCTCTAGGGCAGGGTGACCATCGATGGGGTGATGCCAAATTAGGGTGGGCAGGGTGGCAATATGGGCCGGTACTGCACAGTGCAGGGGCAGGGGGTGAAGGCGATGAGGGGCTTTGACCGTGGCCTGGGCCATCAGTGCCGGCAAACCCTTGATGGGGAGAGCGATCGCATCTTCGCTTGCGGCGGTGGCAGGGGTAGAAGGGGCCTGAAGCACCATGGCGCTGAGCCACGCCAGCTGTTTGATCCACAGCTGGAGCTGTAGAGCCGCCACAATTTGATCCAAAGGGCCGGGATAGGTGATGCGAAAATTGCGATCGCACAGCCGCAGCACCGAGCAAACCTCACCCTCCAGCAGGGTCTCCATCGACTGAAACGGTGCCAGGTGATCCACCTTCTCACCAAATAAGGCCCTCGCCGCCACCAGGCCATCGGCCCCCGCCATATCCCAAGGTTGAAAAACCGTGCCTGTATTCATACCCGCACCCGGCTTTTAGTTGGGTCAAAGGCCGCTAGCGTTCCCACCGTTGCCCTCACTCGCCGCTTCAGCCCATCCAGCAGACCCACCTCAACCACGGTTCCTGGCTCTGCAAATTCTGGCACCACCTGGGCCATGGCAATGCTGGCGTTGAGAATGGGCGAAAACGTGGCGCTGGTGATCTGCCCCACCCGCCAGCGTTCACCCGCCGCCAACACCGGCTGCCCATGGGCGGCGACCTCTGGCCCCTCTAGCACCAGGCCCACCGCCACCCGAGGGGGATGCAGGCGGATGGCTTCTAGGGCCGTTTTGCCCATAAAGTCGGGCTTTTTCATCGCTACAGCCCAGCCAATGCCCGCCTGGTAGGGAGAGGTGAGGTCATCAAACTCGTGGCCCAAGGCCAGCAGTCCGGCTTCAATGCGGGCGCGATCGAGCGCCTTCATGCCCAGGGGCAGAATCTCCAACGGCTGTCCCGCCGCCATCAGAATTTCCCACAGGGCCGCGCCATCCTGGGGTTGCACAAACAGCTCGTAGCCCAGCTCTCCGGTGTAGCCTGTGCGCGAAATCAGCACTGGAATGCCCTGCACCTGAGATTCTAAAAAGTGGAAATAGCTTAGGCCTGTGACCTCTGGCACCAGGGTCTTGAGAATGTCGCGGGAGCAGGGACCCTGGAGGGCAAGGTTGTGGAGTTCCACGGTCTCTACCGCCACCGACCACCCTTTTTCCTGGGCGATCTGCCTGAGCCAGGCTGCATCGGTGTCGCAGTTGCCCACGTAGCGGTAGCGGGTGGGGCCAAAGCAAAACACAATGCCGTCATCGACAATGCCGCCGTGGGGGTTGAGCAGGCCGCCGTAGGCCCCTTGTCCCACTGCCACTTTCTCTAAATTGCGTGAGAAGGCATACTGCAACAGGGCAAAGGCGTCGGCTCCGTGGATGTCAAACTTGCGCAGGGCCGAGAGATCCATCAGTGCGGCCCGCTGGCGCAGTGCCCAGTATTCGGCCTGGTCGCCGTGGTGGGCAAAGGTTTGGGGCACCCAAAAGCCGTTGTATTCGGCCAGATCATCGGTCAGCTGGCGAATGCTGGGGGTAAAGGCGCTGTCTTGGGTCATCCGTACGGGCAGGTCTACCGCTACCCGCCGCCCCATGGCCCGCGCGAAGGTCTGCCCCGCTGCGTAAATACGCACGTGGATGGGGGTGGGGTGCCAGCCGTTGGCCGGATCAATGTCATCCGGGCAGGAGGAGCTGGCGCAGAGCAAATCTTGGTGAGCCAGCAGCAATACGTAGTCGCCCGGGCGAGAGAGAGGTTCTGCAAAGGCGATCGCCCCGTGGCCATCCACGCTGGTGTTGTAGAAAAAGTTGAGCGCAGGCCAGCCGGGGCGGGGGGCAATGCCGTAGGGGGCCAGCACCCGGTTAAAGTTGTCGCTACAGCTGGGGTGGCCGGGGTAGCCCGCGTCTTCGTAGTAGCGGGCGGTGCAGGCGAGCAAAAAGCTATCGTGGTGGCCACAGGTATCTTGCATCACCTCCGTCAGTGGCTGCATGGATTGGGAGAAAAGTTTGCTGGGCAGGCCCGCTTGGGGGACGGCCAACCCGGTCAGGGTGCGAGTGACGGTGGCATCGAGCGGGTCGCTGTGGTTCTCGCCACCAAAGGCCAGAAAGTCGGAGCACTGGGAGCCGGCCACATCAATAATTTGAATGTATTGGCCAGTGGTGACGGAATAGGCGATCGCATCCCCTGGCGCAATGCGATACTCGGCCACCACTTCGCCCAGGGGCGGCGGAATATCGGTGAACTGGGTTGTGGGTAGAATGGGCAATGCAGTTGTCATAACAAGATTGCACCAGAGGCTCTGGCTCGCTGCAGTGGTGCAGACTACCGAACCAGGCATTCGTTTTGTCAAGGTTGGCAAACCTGGTTTTGGCTACACTTGAGTCACACGCCACGTGCTAGGCAAAGCCGCCATGACCCTCTACAACAACGATTTCTACGCCTGGACTCAGACCCAAGTCAAGACTTTAAAGGCGGGCGTTTGGGATGCACTGGATATTGAAAACCTGGTGGAGGAAATCGAAACTTTGGGACGGCAAGAACGACAGGAGCTACAAAACCGCCTGGGTATTCTGCTCGGACATCTGCTGAAGTGGCAATACCAGCCTGGGAACCGCAGCAACGGTTGGCGATCGATCATGCGAGAACAGCGCCGACGCATCGACCAGCTTTTAGCAGACAGCCCCAGTCTAAAGCCGTTTTTGTCAGAAGCCTTGGCCCGCGCCTATCAGGATGGACTTGACTTAGCGGTGCGAGAGACCGGGCTGAGCTATGACGCTTTCCCAGAGGATTGTCCTTACTCGTTTACCGAGGCGCTTACCCCAAACTTTTTGCCCTAGGAGGCTGTGTGGAAGGTGAGCATTGCCCACCTTCCACAATCAATCACGTATTTGCGAAAAACTTATCTTGTCGAAGAAAAGCTACTCCAGCAGCAGGGTTTTGGTCATGATCGCCATCCACTGGTTGGGTTAGTCGGTGGGGATGGGCTCTGACCAATCATTGGGGTCGGCATAGCCGAGGGCGTGGAGGATTTTGATGGTGCGGTCTATGCCAGCCCGGCTGCCATAGAGCAGGTGGCGCACTTTCTCGGGGTTCAGGGCCTTTAGGGACCGGGTCCCTCGGTCGTTGCCTCCGGCCCCCTGTTGTAGCGGCAGGGATCCGGTCCCTGGGTTGCTTGGGTTGTCTGGGCTGTCTAGGTTATCGCTGGCGTCGGGTTCGAGATATTCAAACATCGGTTCTGTGTTCCTTTTTTGGTTTGAGGAAGACAGAACGCGAAAACCCTAGCGCCCGCAGCTGAGGTGCAAACTGGGGGGGCAGGGTATGATCAACCGTAGCCTCGCAATCTGCGTGTTAGATTTGTGGAATTAGCTGTCTGTTGGTTTTCTACCACCTTCAGGCAGCGACAAAGTTTTCGATTTATGCATGGTCGCCGTTCTGACTGAACGGCTTAAGGGAAGAGAGCACTTGTACAGACGCTCGGCGTCAACCGTGGAGGAGAACTAATTAGTAAAGGAAAGTAGACAGATCTGAAGCCTACAATACTCCCGGACAGAAATTCGTCCTAAATATTGCCTGTAAGCCAGAGCCTACGTTGCTCAAGGTATTTAAATCAATATCAGAGCCTGCAAGCTAACTTTATTCAAGTAGGCGAGTGCCAGGGTGATTGCTCTGTAAGCTTTATAGCTTCGTTGCTAAAATTGTCCGGGCTGTTGCTACAGCTGAAGGGTGGTTATGCTGAGTTTCTTCTACCTAATTCGACATATTGAGGTATTAGGCGGAAATTCCCTCTCTAAATAATGAGTTAGCTTTTTCAATGTCGATGATTCAAGAAAATTCTTTGAAAAAGTGGCATAAATGTTCGGCAATCAAGAGATTATCGATGAGCTTCTGAGATTAGCAGACAGTTGGAACGGCTATGAACGGGAGAGGGCAGTTCGCCGACTGGGTTTAATTGGCAACTCAGCCTCAATTCCTATGCTCCTTAAAAGAGCAAATGATTGGGTTCCACAAGTGAGAGCCGCCTCACAAAAAGCACTCAGAGACTTGCTAACCGAAGAAAATACATTAGCGTTTATTGATGCGCTGCCAAAAATCTATCATCTCGAGAGTTGCCATAGAGATAATCACAGGGATTTAATCAAAGCAGTTGAATCTTTTCTACTCAGCAAAGAGAACAAGGCGAAAGTTATAAATGGGTGCATGAGTGTAAATCCCATTGTGGCACGTTGTTGTCTTAAATTGTCTATCGAGCATCAACTGTTGCAACCGCACCAAATCGTACTTCACTGCATAGGAAGCCACGATGTTGTAGTTCGCTCTACAGTAGCTAAGCTGTTTAAATTACTCACGGACGATCAACTGAAAGGGGTTATAGAATCTGGCCTTAAAGATCCATTTATGCCCATCCGACGTGAAACCTTCTTATTGTCCTTGAGTCGATTTCCAGATGATTCT
>DASQNN010000306.1:0-9544 GCA_035644955.1 Nodosilinea sp.
ACCAGGCCGGGGATGCCGGCGCTGGCCATGCCCCCCAGCACCAGCAGCGCGCTGACCATCGGCAACCCCCGCACCGGGTTCATCAGACCGTTGAGCACATCGAGGTTGCGGGTGCCGACCTTGGTTTCGATCACCCCCACCAGGTGAAAGAGAATGGCCAGAATCAGGCCGTGGGAAACCATTTGGCTGACGGCCCCGGTGAGGGCCAGGTCGGTCATCGCCGCGCCGCCCAGCAGCACGTAGCCCATGTGGCCAATTGAGCTGTAGGCCACCATGCGCTTGATGTCTTTTTGGGCGATCGCCGTTACCGCCCCGTACAGTACGCTCACTGCCGCCCACACCGCCAGATAGGGCGATAGCTCGGCCCAGGCATCGGGGAACAGCCCCAGACCAAACCGCAGCAGGCCGTAGGTACCGAGCTTCGCCAGCACGCCGCCCAGCATCATCGCCACCGGGGTGTTGGCCGACACATAGGTATCGGGCAGCCAGGTGTGGAACGGCACCAGGGGAATTTTAATGCCAAAGGCCACCAGCAGCAGCCCCAGCAGCACCACCTGCCACACCATCGGCAGATCGTGGCCCATGACCGCGTGGTAGGTAAAGTCTTTGGCCCCGCTGAGCCACACCGTCCCCAAAAATCCAGCCAGCATCAGCGCCCCCGACAGGGCGGTGTACAGCAAAAACTTGGTGGCCGAGTAGGCCTTTTTCTCGCCGCCCCAAATGGCAATCAGCAGGTACAGAGGCACCAACTCGATTTCGTACAGCAAAAAGAACAGCATCAGGTTCTGGGCCACAAACGCCCCCGCCACCCCCGCACTCACCAGCAGCAGCAGACTGTAGAACAACCGGGGTCGCTCAATCTCTGGGTCGCTGCTCCAGATCGCAATCCAGGTGATCAGGCTGTTGAGCGCCACCATTAACAGTGAGAGGCCGTCCAAACTGAGTTCGTAGTTGAGGCCCAGGCCCGGTAGCCAGGGCAAAAACTCGTGGAACTGAAAGCCGCCAAAGGACAGGTCAAACTGAACAAATAGCCAGACCGTCCAGAGCAGCGCTAGACCTGAAATTACCAGAGCGCCGGTGCGGGCTTGCTTGCCCGAGAGACCGGGCCAAAAGCCGATGGCGATCGCGCCGAGGAGAGGAGCCAGCAGGAGAGGAGTAAGCATAAGCGAGGATAGGAGGGGTGATTGTGCCTTAGGGGAAGACCCGTGGGTCTTCCCGGATATGTCTACCCGAAATGGGTTTGCCTAAGGGACTTAAAACAACGCCGACAGCGCTTGCCAGTTCATCAAAACGCCCAAGCCAGCAACACCTAGGGCAATGGTCAGCGCGTAGAACTGAAGCTGCCCTGTGTTGCCGTACTTGAGGGTTTCCCCACTAAACAGGGAGGCCAGACCCACGGCGTTTACCAGCCCATCGACCACGTAGCGATCGAGCCAGTCGGTCAGGCGCGACAACAGGTCTACGCCCAGCACAAAGGTATTGCGGTAGAGCTTGGGCGTGTAAAAGTCGTAGGCCAGCAGGTTTTGCAGGGGCTTTTTCACCAGCTTGCCGGGAGCCTCCACCACCCGATTGACGTAGAGCAGGGTGCCGACGGCAGCGCCGAGAATGCTCGACCAGGCCAGCAGCAGCGCCATATCTTGGCTGACCTCAGCCCAGACCGGTAGCAGGTTGAGCTGGGCCATAAGCAGGGGCAAATGCAGGGTAAAGCCAGCGGCGATCGCCAGGGGGAGCACAATCAGCCAGATGGGTTCGGGAGAACGGATGGTCATCTGCTGGGTGTTCCCCGCGAAAATGAGGCCGAGCATGCGGGCCAGGCTAAAGGCGGCGAGCCAGTTGACCAGCAGCACAATGGCAACCAGCAGGCCACGATCGCTGTCCCACAGGCCCGACACCAGCGAGAGCATGGCCCAAAACCCACCCAGAGGCGGTAGGGCCACCAGACCGGCGGCCCCAGTCATCATCGCGATCGCCGTCACGGGGCGACGACCCCACAGCCCACCCATCTGGGTCAAATCTTGGGTGGTGATATTGATGATGATCGAGCCCGCCCCCATCACCAACACCGCCATGGCCAGGGCGTAGATCAGGGCCAGCAGCAGCGCCGCGCCGGGCTGGTGGGCGCCCACGGCAATAAACATCAGCCCCATGTAGGCACTGCTGAGGTAAGACAGCACCCGCTTAATGTCGATCTGGGCGATGGAGATCAGGGTGGCGCCGATGGCGGTAACGGCACCTACGGCGATCGCAAACGCGCTGGCTGTAGACGACAGCGCCAGCACCGGGGTCAGCTTCACCAGCACCCACACCCCGGTGGTCACCACCACCGCGTTGCGCAGAATCGTGCTGGGCAGCGGGCCCTCCATGGCCTCATCCAGCCACAGGTGAAGGGGGAACTGGGCACACTTGCTCATCGGCCCTGCGATCAATCCAATCCCAATCAGCGTGATCAGGCCAGGATCGACAGCTGCGGTTTGAGCCCAGGCCGCCAGTTCTCGATAGTCCCAGGTGTGGGACAGGGGATAGATTGCCAGCACCGCCATCAGCAGCACCAGGTCGCCCACCCGCTTGGTCAAAAAGGCATCCCGCGCTCCGGTTACCACCAGCGACTGGTTATACCAAAAGCCCACCAGCAGGTAGGTACCCAGGGTCAAAATCTCCAGCAGCATGTACGAGAACAACAGCGAGTTGCACAGCACCAGAGCGCACAGCCCCGCCTCAAACAGGGCCATCATGGCAAAGAAGCGGCCCCAGCCCCAGTCCATTTCTAGGTAGCCCACGGCGTAGACCTGGGCCAGCAGGTTTAGCCCGGTAATGAGCACACAGGCCCCCAGGGTAATTGCCGAGGCCTCTAGGGGAATGGTGAGGTTGAGCCCCGACACCTGCAGCCAAGGGGTAAAAAAGAACTGGGGTGACGACTTGCCCCAAAAGGCCAGAAACGCCAGCACGCTGTGGGTCAGGGCAAAGGCCGTAGTGACAATGTTGATGTAGCCCGCTGGGCGCGGTCCTGTACGGCGAATTAACGCAGGCGACCAGGGAATAGTCAGCAACGCCCCCAGCAGCGGGTACAGGGGAATCAGCCAGCTGGTCTGAGCCAGAATCGGTGTCATAGCGGAACATCCTGGGGCAAAAAGGAGATTAAAACGGTGCTGGGTGGGGCAACGGCGATGGCGCGCACCTGGTTCTGAGGCACGGATGCCGATTGATTTATCTCAATCAAGAATGTAGCTAAATAGACTAAGGCCTATTTAGAATAGAGTTTAGCCAATGCTTGTCTCAAAAAGGAAGGGGCGAATTGATTAAATGCAATTTGTTTTTTGTTTCCGATTGATAATTTTCTATAATGCATTCCCTTCCTTTTACCAAAAGGCTTTAAAAGGCTTGCCGACGGCTTACCCCCTGCTCCTTTTGAACCGCTGACAGCCGATTGGGCAAGCCCACCACCTCCCCGCTATCCTCGCTTTCGCAAAAGTATCCTGACGGCGCGATCGCGTTGCGAAGAGTAAACCAGTAGCGGTGAAGCCCCCTGACGCCCCCTCAGTGGTTTCCGCGACGTCCAAGCGGTTTCAATCATCAGGGGAAATAACGTGGCCGATCATCACTGGTTAACGCGGGCCGAACGGGCCTTAGTCGTAGGCTCTGGCGTCGGTGCCGTCGCCTCGATCGCGGCTCAAAATATTGCGCTGGCTTCGGCCCCGCTGACGGTGCTGGCGGCGGTTGGGTTACTCAACCGCAACCGGGTTGAACAGCAGCTCGAAGAAGCCCAGGAAAAACTCGCCCGTCAGCATCGCCAAACGGGGCACCGCCTCACCAACCTGAGCAAGCAGGTCACGGCAATGCCCTCCCCCGAAGCGCTGACCAATTTTCAGCGGACGGTGATGGACCGCAACAACCACTCCTTTATTCGCTTCTCAAAGGAGATCAAGGGGCTCAAAGCCCACGTGGACCAGCGGATCGAGGCGCTGCGCACCCCCGACCTCAGCGAGATCAACCGCCAGATTACCCAGCTTCAAGAGCAGTCAGCGGCGGCCCAGATTAGCTTCGACAATCTCAACACCTACATGCAGCGGCTGGTCACCACACCGCGGGTAGAGGCGGCCGAAAACAAGCTCTCCCAGGTCAAAACCGACCTGATGCAAACCCGGGTCAGCCTCGAAAATTTGCGCTCAGAAACCCGTACCCTGGTCATCAACCTGCAAGACGCTTTGGGACAGCTCGATCGCCGCTGGCACGAGTTTCCCCAGACCAGTAGCCCCAGCCAGTACCGGGCCGAAATGGGAGAGATGGTCAAGGCCATGGCCACCCTGGTGCCCCAGTCGGAGTTTAGCCAGCTGGTAGACCACGTCAAAAATCTCACCCGCCAGCAGACCCGCCTGGAGCAGGCGTTGACCACCATTCCGGTAGGCACAGTGAGTGGGTTTCCGGCCTCGACACCGGCCCCCAGCACCGTCGAGCTAGAGCGGCTGACCGCCGAGTTGCAGCAGCTCCAGCAGCAGGTGAGCCGCCAGGAAACCGCTGGTCACACCCAGGAGCAGGTGCAGCAGGTGGTATCGCAGTACCTGGGGCAGGTCAAGGCCCAGGTGGCCCAGCTGGAAGGGGTGACGCGATCGCTCTCCGAACGGCAGCAGCAGCTCACCACTCAGCTCGTCACCGCCCCCACCGACACCGCTAACCGCAAAGCCTTAATTCAGCTGGCGCGCCGGGTACAGCAGACTGAAACCGACCTCAAAACCTCGCGCCAAGACCCCCAACCTACAGCCCAGACTCGCCCTGCACCTCAGCCCGACTGGATTATCGACCTGCCCGTGGCAACGGCGGTGGAACCCCAGGCCATGGCCAGCCGCCAGGCCCTAGAAGCCGCCCTAGAGACCGCCAGTCGCCGGGTGCTGCTGGTGTGGCCCTGGGCCAGCTACGTAACCATTGATGAAAGCTTGCTCAAGCGGTTTAACCAACTGCTAGACCGGGGCGGGCAGCTCGAAATTGGCTGGTGCCACCGGGGCGATCAGCACGATGGCCGACTGGCCTGGCGGATTAGCCAGCGCTGGGGTACCGAGTCGAGCCAGCTGCAGTTGCTCAAGGCCGCCCTCAACCAGCTCTTGCCCCTGCGGGAAAACTACCCCGATCGCTTCAAGTTCAGAATTATGGGCACCGCCGAGAGCTACCTGGTCTGCGACAGCGGCAGTGGTGCCCCACCCGAGCACACCTACGCCATTGTCAGCCTCAAGGCGCTGCCCACCCAGAGCGCCGCCATTCCCGATTTAGAAGCTAAGCTGCGCACCGCCGAGACCGCTGTGGTGCAGGCCCTTGTGCAGCGTTTCCACGACCCGGTGATTCCCCCCGGCGATGCGGTAGCGTTCTTTAATCGGGGCACCACCCGCCACGACCTGCGCGACCAGCCCGGCGCGATCGCCGACTACAACCAGGTGATTCAGCTCCAGCCCGACCACGCCATTGCCCTCAACAGCCGGGGGGTGGCCCAGCTAGAGCTCAACCAGGCCGAGGCCGCCGAGGCCGACCTCAGCGAAGCCATTTTACAGAACGGCAAGCTGTTTGCCCCCCACTGCAACCGGGGCTGGCTGCGGCTGGAGCAGCGCCGCTACGCCGCCGCGATCGCCGACTTTACCCAGGCGATCGCCCTCAAGCCCCACCTGCCGATGGCCTACGTGTACCGGGGCAGCGCCCTGCAAAAGCTGGGTGACCTTAAAGGCGCCGTGCGCGACTACAGCGATGCGATCGCCTGCGGTGACCCCATCGCGCTGCCCTACTGCTACCGCAGTGCCGCCTACCAGAGCCAGGGCGACCAAGAGCGGGCGATCGCCGATCTGGAGCGGGCTAGCACCTATCTTGAGGCCCAGGGCGATCGCCAGGCGCTGTCGTCGGTGCAACGCACCCTGGGCCGGTTGCAGAGCATGACCGCCAGGGCATAGACTTTTCCGCCAGGAGCAAGGGTTTAATCCCATGGCATAGCCGTTACCGAAACCGTTGGCCTCAGAGCATTAAGAGGCGTTGTCTGACAAAACGGCTTGGTTGGCCTGGTGGGCGTCGCGCGTTCAATTTCGACAGTTCCCATCAGTTGCTAGGCACCCTCAGGGCGCTGGGCAGAATTTAAGCCTTTAATGCCCCCGGTCGGCAGCCAAGACGGTATTCTAAATCCAACAGTTTAAGCCTATGCCAAGCGGGTCTAAAGCATCCAGCCTTCATTCTGTTTAATCAAGGCCTTTGACAGGGGCCTTTGATCGGAACCGGAATGTGCTGGCACTGATGTGCTGATACCTAAGGTTGGTGCTTAAACCGTTTTGCCCCCTAGACAGCGCAAATTTGTGCCCAGCAAAGAGGTAACCCCATGAAGTGGCAGTCGAGTCGGCGCAGCATCAACATCCAAGATCGCCGGGGTGCCCGGATGCCCGGCGGAGCGGCGGCCGGCGGCGGCGTGGTGTCGCTGCTTTTGGCGCTGGTGGTGGCCTTTTTAGGAGGTGACCCGTCGGTGGTCCTAGAGGGAGGGTCGGGGGTTAGCCCCTACAGCAATGCCCCCCAGGTCTCCCAGGCGGAGGCCGATCGCTCAGCAGAGTTTGTCGCAGCGGTGCTGGGCGAAACCGAAGACACCTGGCACAGCATCTTTCGCTCGGAGTTTGGTGCCACCTACCAGGAACCCAACCTAGTGCTGTACTCGGGAGCTACCCAGTCGGCCTGCGGACTGGGACGAGCGGCCATGGGGCCGTTTTACTGCCCGGCCGACCAAAGGATTTACCTCGACACCAGCTTTTTTCAAGATCTGTCGGCCCGCCATGGGGCACCGGGCGACTTTGCCCAGGCCTATGTAATTGCCCACGAGGTGGGTCACCACGTGCAAAATCTGCTCGGCATCTCTAGCCAGGTGCAGCGAGCCCGCCAGCGGGTCAGCCCCACCGAGGGCAACGATCTGTCGGTGCGGCTTGAACTACAGGCCGACTGCTTTGCGGGGGTGTGGGCCCACCGAGCCCATGTATCGGGCGAGATTTTAGAAGAGGGGGACATTGAAGAAGCCCTCAACGCCGCCAGCCAAATCGGCGACGATCGCCTACAGATGGAGGCCCAGGGCTACGTCACCCCCGACTCGTTTACCCACGGTTCGTCGCAGCAGCGGGCCGAGTGGTTTTATCGCGGGATTGAAACCGGCGACATCGACCAGTGCAATACCTTTGATGTGGCACAGCTGTAGTTCTCCTGGTGCCTGCTTATGTTCAAACGCCACAGCGCTCATGCCCACGTCGCCACTACACCCTGGGGGCGAGCGCTGCTTTGGTTGGTCGCAGCGCCCCTGCTGGTTGCCGTCACCTTTGTGTTCGAGCGCGATCGCTCCCTCGGGGCCCAAACCCCCGGCCCTTTGAAGGGCGTTGACATCCCCACGTCTTTAGAGCCCGGCAGCGCAGGGCTGATTGAAGCGGCCACGGCCACTGCGATCGCCGCCCCTAGCGCTGATGCCAATCCCAATACCGAAGTAGAAACCGAACCAGCCCCCGAGGCTGCCCCCGCACCTGGGACAACGCCAACCACCAATCTGGAGCAAACCGACCCGATCGCGGCGGCTCCGGCTCCGGCTCAGGGCTGGCCCTGGTGGCCCTGGCTGCTGGCCCTGCCGGTGCTTGGAGGATTGCTCTGGTGGCTGCTCAAAGACCGCGCTCCGGCGGCTATCGAGGTGTCCGCTCCGATAGCCGCTCCGGTAGCCATTCCCGTGGCCGCTGCCGCCGATCGCCGCATTGTTTTGACCACGCACAACTGCCGCGACGCCTACGTCTCCTGGGAACTGCCCGCGGCCGAAGTCGAGGCCCTGCGCCAGCAAAACTGCTTCCTGGCCCTCAAGCTTCACGACGTCACCAACATCGTCGATGTAGACCAGCAGGCTCCCCACAGCACCTACCCATTTGACTGCGACACGGTAGCCGTGGGCAACCTGCCCCTGCCCGTGGCGATTGACAACCGCGATTACCTAGTCGAGCTAGGCTACGTGGGCATCGATGGCACCTGGCATGCCCTGGTCCGCTCGGCCCCCGTGCGGGTACCCGCCTGCCCCAGCACCGTTACCCAGGAAACACCGGGTGTGGGAGCTGCTGCCACCGCCGCTGGCCTGGGGGCTGCGGGTCTAAGCGCTGCCGCTCTAGGGGCAGCGGCGGTGCTGCGTCCAGCCGAGACGGCGGCCTCGGCCAGGGTTGTGCTGACTCCCCGCGACTGCAAAAATGCCCACGCCTACTGGGAGCTGCCCCAGACGGTCCTAGACGACCTCAAAACGGGCTCCTGCACCCTCAAGGCTCGGCTATACGACATTACCGAGCTACCCGGCGACAGGAATGGCCTCAACAGTTTGCAAGAGTTCAATGCCAGGTTAGAAACCCCTGGTGAGCTTCACTTGCCCATTGCCATCGACGATCGCGACTATCTAGTCGAAGTGGGCTACGTCGACAACAACTACCAGTGGCAGGCCCTAGCCAAGTCCGAGCCCGTGCGGGTGCCCCCCTGCCCCAGCGCAGCCTCGGCGGCAGCAGCAGCGACAAACATCAGCGTGAATAATTCATTCAACGCAGCGGAGCAGGCTGGCACTGATATGGCCGGAACCCATACCCAGGCCACCTCTTGGACCGCTGGGGAAGCCGCCGCGGTGGCTGGCCTGGACGTAGCCCCCCAAACTCTGGAGAACCGCACCCCCGAGTCTGCGCCCGACCCTGGCTCTACCCTAGGGCTTGCTACCGCCCAGACAGACGCTGCCGGCATGGGCCGGCGCACCGACATGGGAGCCGAGAGCAAACTAATTCTGGTGCCCCAAGGGGCCGCTGTGGCCCACGCCTTCTGGGAAACAGCCCCGGTTCACCGCGAAGCCCTGCACCGAGACGGCGGTCGCATTTTGGCCCTGCGCATCCACGATGCCACTAACCTGGAGCTTGACCACCAGCAGCCCCATTCCACCCAGGAGTACCTTCTGCAAGCGGGCGACACCGATTGCCCCGTGCCCATTCCTGTGCCCGATCGCGACTACGTTGCCGAGCTGGGCTACCTCACTGAAGACGGCCGGTGGCTCCAGCTGGTGCGATCGCTCCCCGTGAGAATCTGTGCGGACTAGGGGTCCTGCCCTAGCTCTAGGTTTAGCCCGTCTGCAATTCCGAAACTGACTGTTAGCCAGGGCCTCAACACGGCTCAGATAGGGACGATTTTCAATGCTCTAGGTGGTGCGCTTCAGCTATACCAGACTCGCCTACTACCTCCTCTGCAGCGCCCAAAACGGCGGAGCCTGGTTGGCAAAGGGGCCGGCTTTGAGAATCTCAAAGCCGTGGCGCTGGTAGAAGCGCAGGGCTCCCTCGGTGGAAGTCTCGAGGTAGGAGGGCTGGCGGGTGCGATCGCATTCCTCCAGTACCGGCTGAATCAGCTGGTGGCCAATGCCCTGGCGCTGGTAGCGGGGGCCAACCGCCAGCAGCATCAGATACCAGTGGGGCATGGGCATGGCCTGGCGATGGTAGTGGTCGAGGGCAAGGGCCGCCTGCCAACGGGTTAGATACTGCCAGGGCAGACGAAAGGGCAG
>DASQNN010000307.1:0-2750 GCA_035644955.1 Nodosilinea sp.
CCTCAATTTTTTTGAGGGCCACGCTACCCCGGCTCAATATCGGCAAAACCGAAATAATGCTTTCGATAGGCCGGGCCAGGTAGGTAATCGTGAGGGCATAGGCCGACAGCACGGGCGTGGTGACAGCGGCAAAGCGCGGCAACCCAAATACCAGTACGCCCAAAATGCCAAAAAATAGCAGTCCGCTGAAGTTTAGGGTGACGGCAGCAATGCTTTCAGCCTGAATTTCATAGTCTCGGAAGGTGGCGGCGGTGGTGTGTAAATCTTCATTGAGAAAGGCGTTGCGGCGAGCGGTGTGCAGCTTTAGTTCTTTAATGCCGTCGGTAACGGCGCGAAAGTGCTTAAACAGCAGATCTTGCTGGTTGCGCGCTAGTTTTAGCAGGGCATAGACGTGGTTGAGCATGAGCTGGACGATCGCGATCGCCACCGCAATCACCACCAAAATAGTTAAAAACACGCCGAAGGAGAGCCAGGCTAAATAGCCCAGACAGCCCAGCACAAGCGCTGCATTGACGCACAGAAAGGGAATGTTGATGACCGTGCTGGAGATCGCTTCAATATCATCCGTCAGCGATGCCAGAAGGCGATTGGCCCCCAGTTCTTCGAGCTGGCGCAGGGGGCAAGCCAAAATCCACTGGCTCAGCTGTAGCCGCATTTTGTAAATGGCCTGCTGAGACAGCCGCGCCAGCAAAATCTGCGAGCCACTGCCCGCAATTAGGGTTAGAACGGCCAACCCTATGAACCCAAGCAGAAGTTGATTTGTATTCTGAGCAGGGTCGCTAATGGCCGCGTTAATCGAGGCCAGCATGAGCGCACTGCCCGCCCCGCTGAGCCCGCCAGCGAGAATGGCGATCGCCACCGTCAGCCACGACGAACGAAGCAAAAACGTGATCAGCTGCATTGGTCTTGCTGAAGGTTGTAGGTTTCAGTTAACCCCCGCTGGCCGCCCTGGGATTCATCCCTCAAATGCCGCCGACAAAGCGACCCGGGCTGAGGCGATGGTGGGGATCAAACTGAGCTTTGATGGCTTTCATAACGCCTAGGGCGTTGCCGCTGTAGCCCCAAACCTCGACCAATTGTTTCAGGGCGAGGGGGGCCTCGATCAGGGTGAGGTAGCCACCGTTGGCGGTACAGCGCGATCGCAGCGTTTCCACTGCCTCCACCGACGCCTCCGCCAGGTGAATGGTTCCAAGACCGCTGCCAGCGTGTAGGCGAGCTAAGCTACCGGGAGTTAACTGGTCGAGCCAGGCTACGACCTTGGCTGGAGACAACCCCACCTTGGCCACGGTCGCCTGGGATTCTGGGGGCTGGGGTTCTGTAGTTTGGGGAAACAGAGTATCGCGGACCGTAGCCCAAATCTGTTCATCCTCCGCGCCCTCCAGCACGGTGAGCGAAAGCTCCTTCCCCACCATTTTCGCGAGAGCCCCGACCTGCTCCTCTACTCCTGGCGCAATGGATTGAAATCGGGCCAGCAGCGCCAGTTTCCCATAGCCCAAGCGGGCGCTCAGGGCCGGCGACAGCAGGTCTAGGGCCACCGGGGTCAGCGGCGACAGGCGGAGGGCAGTCACCAGGGCTTCCATTTCCCCCGCCGCCCCCGAGACCACCACGGTTTTAGAGACATCTTGCCCGGGGTAAAGGCGAAAAGTGAGCTGGGAAATCACCCCCAGGGTGCCGTAGGAGCCGGTCAGCAGCTTCATCAGGTCGTAGCCGGCGACGTTTTTGACCACCCGCCCGCCCGCCTTGGCCACTTGCCCGTCGTAGCGCACAAAGGAAATGCCGATCAGCAGATCCCGCAGGCCGCCGTAGCGCTGGCGCAGGGCACCGGTATCCGCCGTCGCCACGATGCCGCCCAGCGTTGCCCGGTCAGGATAGGCCGGGTCTACGGCCAAAAACTGGTTGTGCTGGGCCAGCAGAGGTGCTAAATCCGCCAGCTTTGCCCCGGCCTGGGCGGTGAGGGTCATATCGCCCACCGCGTGGTCGATCACCTGGTTGAGCCGGGCTGTGCTGACGATGAGATCGACCCCTGAGCCAACACCACCCCAGGCCAGCTTGCTGCCGCTGCCGCAGGGTATAACCCGCCAGCGATGTTTGTCAGCGCAGGCCATAACCGCTGCCAGCTCAGCTTCGGTGGCGGGGCAGGCAACGGCTTCTGGGGTTAAGTGTGCGGCCAGATCAAGGGTATCGGGGGAGAGGAGGGCATCGCTCCCCAAAACCTCCCCCAGGATTTCAGCAACGTTGGCCATACCCTAGTCAATGCTGATGGGGGTAGGGCCGCTGCCGGGGTCAGCGGGGGGCACGTTGGTGCGGGCGGTGCGAAACTCGCTGTAGAGGCGATCGCGCCACTCAAAGAAGGGCTGAAATTCGGGCACATCGACCAGGCCGGGTACGCCTTTGCCGCCAATGCCAGCGGGCAAATCGACGTACTGAGCGCTGGGAAATTTGAGGTAGAAGGTGGCAGCAGCCACGGCAAAGTCGGCCAGACTGGGCTGGTCGCCCAGCAGGTAGGGACTGTTTTGCAGCATCAGCACCAAGGCTTCGAGATCCCGACGCAGGCCAGCGGTGGCGACTTTGATGTCGTCGGGGCCAAAGCCGACGCCGGTACCCACCAGGTTTAGCAGGTCGCCGGGCAGGGCGCCGACCAGGTCGCGCAGGAGGCCGGGAGTAAAGCCGGGCAGTAGGGCGGTGCGAAAGTTGGGGTGCTGCTTAAAGGCCCCGACCATGACGACACGGGCCTTGGGCACGATCGCCTC
>DASQNN010000308.1:0-5085 GCA_035644955.1 Nodosilinea sp.
ACTACCAGCCCCAGAGCGACCAAAGTGCCAATGCACTGACTAAACCTTTTCATCGCATTGCTGATTTGCATCAGAATTGATCAATCTATACCGAGTGACGAGTAAAAGGGCGCAAAGGGTTCTTTCTGTTTAGGCAACTTAAATCAACACCGCAGGCCTCACTACGGACAATCTAACTAGGGGGTGTAATGCCGCATAGCTCTAGGACGCTAAGACTATACGGCATTCTACTGCTAGCGACTTAGGGCAAATCCTATTTAGCTAACCCCTGATTCCTCAGGGCGAATACCATTCGCCCCTACAGTTTGGCCTCTGTGGAATCAGGGTTATGCGGTTCGAATTTGGTATTAGGGCAAAATCTCCTGGCGTTGAGCGGGGGTAAGCGTTGCTAGCCCTCGGTTGACGGCGCTGAGTACCGCCAGCAGCGAGGCGGTGACAATGTTGCTGTGAATGCCAACACCGTGAATGGTGCCCGACCGCCAGTCGGCGGCGATTTCGATCAGCGCGATCGCATCGGCATCGCTGCCGTGGCCAATCGCCTTTTCCTCGTAGCTGTGCACCCGAATGCCCAGCCCCAGCGCATCCACAAAGGCGTCGATGGGGCCGTTGCCCTGCCCCTCACGGGTCAGCCTCCTATCGATACATTCCAAGGTTGTGGAAATGGTGGCCGGGCTTTGCTCGTCACGCCAGTGGTGAGCCACGTATTTCAAGGGTGCGTTTGCCCGCAGATACTCCTGCTCAAACAAGTCCCAGAGCATGGGCGCGGTCATCTCCTTGCCGGTGGCATCCATGGTCCGCTGCACCACCTGGCTAAACTCAATCTGCAAGCGGCGGGGCAGGCGGAGGTCGTAGTCGCGCTCCAGCAAGAAGGCAATGCCCCCCTTGCCCGACTGGCTATTGACGCGAACTACCGACTCGTAGGAGCGGCCCAGGTCTGCCGGGTCGAGGGGCAGATAGGGCATATCCCAGATATCTTTCGGGTTGCGGGCGGCGAAGCCCTTGCGAATCGCATCCTGGTGGGAGCCTGAGAAGGCGGTGAATACCAGGTCGCCCACATAGGGGTGGCGGGGGTGAATGGGCAACTGGGTGCAGTCTTCAACCGTGCGAGCCACCTGGTTAATCTGCGAAAAATCCAGCCCTGGGTGAATGCCCTGGGTGTAGAGGTTCAGCGCCAGGGTGACGATATCGACATTGCCGGTGCGCTCGCCGTTGCCAAACAGGCAGCCCTCAACCCGGTTGGCCCCGGCCATTTGGCCCAGTTCGGCGGCGGCGATCGCACAGCCCCGGTCATTGTGGTTGTGCACGCTCAAATCTACGCTATCGCGGTAGGCCAGGTGGCGGTGCATCCACTCCACCTGGTCGGCAAACACGTTGGGGGTGGCACTTTCTACCGTGGCGGGCAGGTTGATGATCGCTTTGCGATCGGGCGTCGGCTGCCAGACTTCCAGCACCGCATTGCAGATATCCCGAGCAAACTCCAGCTCAGTCTGCGAAAACACCTCCGGCGAATACTGGAAGCGCCACTGGGTCTCGGGCCGCTCCGCCGCCAGGTCGCGAATCAGCGTCGCCGCATTTACCGCCAGAGCGATCGTCTCCTGGGGGTCGTGGCGAAACACCACCCGCCGAAATACCGGGGCCGTGGCGTTGTACACATGCACGATCGCCCGCTTCGCCCCCGCCAGCGACTCAAAGGTGCGGCGAATCAAGTCTTCCCGTGCCTGGGTCAGCACCTGAATTTCCACATCGTCAGGCACCCGGTTTTCGTCGATCAGGCGGCGCACAAAGTTAAAGTCGGTCTCGGAGGCGGAGGGAAAGGCGACCTCAATTTCTTTAAAGCCGATCGCCACCAGCAGCTCAAACATGCGCAGCTTTTGCTCTACGGACATCGGCTCGATCAACGCCTGGTTGCCGTCGCGCAGATCGGTGCTGAGCCAGATCGGGGGCTGGCTGATGGTCTGGCTGGGCCAGGTGCGATCGGGCAATGCGATCGGCGCAAAGGGGCGGTATTTCTCGGCGGGGTTGGTCAACATGGGTTATGTCTCTAAGATTTCAGCAGTAAAAAGCTTGCCTAGTCATCGACTATGACAAAGGTGAAGATCAGGGTTTCAGGTACAAGGTATAAGGCGGGCCGTGAACCGTATACCGTGAACCCTAATTGCTATTGGGACGGAAAATGACCCGGGTCGAGCTGGGTAACAACCTTAAACTCACAAGCCTTAGCCAGGTCTAGGGGAAACCTGTGACCTGGGGAGTGAAACTATTCAGGGCATTTCGCCTTTATTTCAAAAAATTAGTTGCGCCCAAGGCGCAGCAGCAGCCCCAGCCCTAGTAGAAGGCTGAAGAGAGGGGCGAGGGATAGCTGCAAAGACAACATCAAACGGTGATGGCGCAAAATTGCACAACAAAAGTATCGTAACCGTGGCAGAAAACAGCGTCAAGGGGTGGGCGGATGTGAGGCTAACAGCAGGGGCGAATCTACCATCCCAAATCAGCAACCCAAAATCGACACCCCTAAACCAACACCCCTAAGCCAGCAATTACACTAGAAGCCTAGGCCAAAGAGGCATTACCACCATGCAGCAACTCCAGCCCGACGCCTTAAGCCAGATTGATTACCCCGACAGCGATGGGCAACCCATGGCCGACAATACTAAGCAGTTCCGCTGGATTGTGGTGATCAAAGAAAACTTGGAACTGCTGTTTGTGGACGAGCCCGAGGTGTTTGTGGCCGGGGATTTGCTGTGGTACCCGGTGGAGGGCAACAACACCCTGCGACAGGCCCCCGATGTGATGGTGGTGATGGGGCGACCCAAGGGAGACCGTGGCTCGTATCGGCAATGGCAAGAAGACAATATGCCGCCCCAGGTGGTATTTGAGATTTTGTCGCCAGGGAATCGCTTTGGCGAAATGTTGCGTAAGCTTGGCTTCTACGATCGCTACGGCGTTGAAGAATACTACATTTATGATCCCGACAAGCTAGAGCTAACGGGTCTCCAGCGCGGTGAAGCAGACCTGCAGGTGATTGAAGAGATGAACGGGTGGGTCAGCCCTCGGTTGCAGATTCGCTTTCAGATGACCGATGGGGGTCTAGAAATCTATCGTCCCGATGGGCAGCGGTTTCTCACCTACAGCGAACTGGGGCAGCAGCTAGAGCAAGCGCGCCAGCAAACTGACCAGGAACGAGAGCGGGCTGACCAGGAACGAGAGCGGGCTGACCAGGAGCGCCAGCGGGCCGAGAGATTGGCTGAACAGCTCCGGGCAGTGGGGCTGGAGCCAGATCTGTGACTGGGGTGAGGGAGCGATCGCCCCGATCGGAGTGCTGCTGAGCAAAGCGATAACCCAATAAAGGCAGTTGATAGCGCACTCACCACTTATTAGTGACAATAGAAATTGGGGATTTAGCCCTTGCGCTCAACCCAGCGGTTTCGACGGGGTCACGTTACGTCCCTGGTTGCCAGCTCACTACAACTGTCCTTGTCTGCTACAAAGCCCCTCGCGTCAACTGGTGCGGGGGGCTTTGTAGACGCTGTTTCTCACTGCCCTACCGCGCCCCGATATGACCGCCGCACCCAACTTTGTTCTTGATCTCACCCTGGCCCTGGGGTGTTCTGCCATTGGCGGCTATATTGCCCATCGTCTCAAGCAGCCCGCCCTGCTGGGTTACCTGCTCTCCGGGCTGGTGATTGGCCCCTTTGGGCTGGGGCTCCAAACCGATGTCGAGCAAATTCAGGGGCTGGCGGAGGTGGGTATCGCCTTTTTGCTGTTTGCCCTGGGGGTCGAGTTTTCGCTGACCGAACTCAAGCGGGTGCGGGCGATCGCCCTTCAGGGCAGTCTGCTGCAAATTGGGCTGACCACGCTGCTGGTGTGCTCGGTGTCGCTGCTGTCGGGCACGGCAGACTCGGTACTTCAGGGCATTTTTCTGGGGCTGGTGCTGTCGCTGTCGTCCACGGCGGTGGTGCTCAAAACCCTTACCGATCGCGGCGAAACCGCCACCGTCCACGGTCAGGTGATGCTGGGTCTGCTGATCGCCCAGGACATCGCCCTGGGGCTAATGCTGGCGGTGCTGCCGGTGCTCAACCAGCCCGATGCCTTGGGGCCAGCCCTGGCGATCGCGGCGCTCAAGTTTGGCCTGTTTCTGGCGGGGGCGATCGCCCTGGGCCGCTGGGTCGTGCCCCAGCTGATTCAGCACATTGCCGCCACCGAAAGCAGCGAGCTGTTTTTGCTCACTGTGGTGGCCCTGTGCCTAGGCATTGCCTGGGTGACCTCTATTTTGGGTCTCTCGATCGCCATGGGAGCCTTTGTCGCCGGGTTGATGATCTCTGAAATCGACTACGCCGACCAGGCCCTGGGCAAAATTTTGCCTCTGCGCGACACCTTTGCCTGCCTGTTTTTCGCCTCTATCGGCATGCTGATCGACCCCGATCTAATTCTCAACAACCTGGGCAAAATTTTGGAGCTGGTGGCCCTGATTATGGTGGGCAAAGCGCTGGTAATTTTGCCCATTGTGATGGGCTTTGGCTACTCGCTCAAAACGGCGCTAAAAGCCAGCTTTGGCCTCAACCAAATCGGCGAATTTTCCTTTGTGCTGGCGCTGATGGGGCTAGATCTGGGGCTGATTACGGAGCAGCGCTACTCGCTGCTGCTGGGCACGATCGCCATTTCGCTCATGCTCACCCCCCTGTGGATCAACCTTGCCCCTAGGGTGTCTGACTGGCTCCACGCCCTGCCCGTGCTCAAAGACTTTCTCAACCAGGCCGAGGAACCCAAGCTGCTGTCGGTGCCCGCCGACATTCACGACCACGTGATTGTGGCGGGCTATGGCCGGGTGGGGGAGGTGCTGGTGAATGTGCTGCTCAGCCGGGGCTATTCGGTACTGGTGATCGAAAACAGCGAAACCGCCATTCAGCGCCTGCGCAACCGCCATGCGCCCCTGGTGCAAATTCCCTACGTCTACGGCGATGCCGACAGCGAACTGGTGCTCGAAAAAACCTGCCTGGACACCGCCAAGGCCCTGGCCATTACCCTGCCCGACCCCACCACCACCCGCCTGGTGCTGCAACGGGCGTTGCTGCGATCGCCGGAGCT
>DASQNN010000309.1:0-1530 GCA_035644955.1 Nodosilinea sp.
AATAAAGGGCGAAAGGGCCGTGTTGGGCAGCAGTCTCAGCAGCACCGCGCCCAGGGCCGAACCCACCAGGGTAAGGCCAATCAGCCAGGGGGCACGGCGGGTGTCGAGCTTGCTTTGACCTACAAAGGGCAGGGTAGCGCCGATGCTCATCAGGGTGAGGGCGGCCATATTGGTGGCGATCGCCATTTGAGGCTCAACTCCCGCCTGTATCAACGCAGGCACCGTAATCAAAGAGGTGCTGCCGGTGACCATGCTGACGGCACTGGTGAGAAAAAACACCCCCGCCAAAATCACCAGCACCCAGAGAGAAAGCTCAAGCTCACTGCCGCCAAACAACGCAATATTTCCCCAGGAGAATGCAGAGTGATTAGACAGCCAGAAACTGAAAGGATCTTACTGCCTAAACCTCAAGCCACTGAAGGCGCGTAGGTGGGTGATTCGTCAAAGGTGCGCAGCAGCTTGGCCCGCAGGTAAACCCGCTGCTGGGGCTGAATAGCCAGTGTCTTGTACTGCTCGCGGTTGAGGTGGGCGGTCACGGGCTGCCCATTCTCCAGAGCCAGCTCCAGGCGAATGGTCCAGCCCAGGTGAATGATGTGGCTGATGGTGGCGGGCAGGCTGCCGTCGGCGGGGGCTGTAAAGACTTCGATATCGTGGGGGCGTAAAAAGACTTGACCTGCCGTTTGGGGCACCTCCTGATGGTGCGCCTTCCAGGTGTGGTCAGGAGAGAGCACATTCACCGCCCCAATGAAGCTCATTACAAAGGGAGTGGCGGGGTTTTCGTAAACCGCTTCGGGGGTGCCCACCTGCTCGATTTTGCCGTTGCTCATCACCACGATCTCGTCGGCAATTTCCATCGCTTCTTCTTGGTCGTGGGTGACAAACACCGTAGTGACATGGACATCGTCATGGAGGCGACGCAGCCAGTCGCGCAGGTCTTTGCGCACCTTGGCATCGAGGGCACCGAAGGGTTCATCCAACAGTAAAACTTGAGGCTCGATCGCTAGGGCGCGAGCCAAGGCCACCCGCTGGCGCTGGCCACCGGAGAGTTGGGAGGGGTAGCGATCGCCTAAGCCCTCCAGCTGCACCAGACTTAGCAAGGTATCCACCCGATTTTTGATGCGGTCTTTGGGCCACTTTTGCAGCTCCAGGGCAAAGGCTACATTGCGGCGCACGGTGAGGTGCTTAAACAACGCATAGTGCTGAAACACAAAGCCCACGTTGCGATCTTGCACCGTTTTGGTGGTGGCGTCTTTAGCCGAGATGTAAATTCTCCCGGTATCGGGCTGCTCTAGGCCGGCAATCACTCGCAGCAGGGTCGATTTGCCCGACCCCGATGGCCCCAGTAGAGCTACTAGAGAGCCGCTCTTGATGTCTAGGTTGATGGGCTCAAGGGCCTGAAAGTCTCCAAACCGTTTTGAAACGTTGTCTACTCGAATTCCCACGGGTGCTTTCCAAAATCGACATTGTGCTTCAACCAGGGCGCGGCACAGAAGCTGAGCGAAGTAGTGCCGCTTTCTCCAGAGCCACTCT
>DASQNN010000310.1:0-3247 GCA_035644955.1 Nodosilinea sp.
GCCCAGGAGGTGGATTTCTTCTCGGTGGGCACCAACGACCTCACTCAATACCTTTTGGCGATGGATCGGGGCCACCCCACCCTGGCGAAGCAGGCCGATGCCCTGCACCCCGCCGTGCTGCGGGCAATACACCAGACGGTGCAGGGGGCGACGGCGGGAGGCAAGTGGGTCGGCGTCTGCGGTGGGCTGGCGGGCGAGCCCCAGGGCGCGATGATTCTGGCTGGGTTGGGGGTCAAAGAGCTGAGCATGGATATCCCCAGCATTCCTAAGGTCAAAGCGCGGCTGCGGGGCGTGTCGATGAAGCAGATGAAGCGGCTGGCCCAAAAGGCTCTGGCCTGTCGCACCGCCGAGGAGGTAAGGGCGCTATGACCCATCGCATTGCTACGGTGACGCTAAATCCTGCGATCGACCAGACGATCGCCATTCCCAACTTCCAGGCCAACGGGGTGAACCGGGTTGACTGGAAGCAGGACGATGCGGGCGGCAAGGGAGTGAATGTCGCCTCTTTTCTGGCCGAGGCAGGCCATTGGGTCAGCGTTACGGGCTTTTTGGGCCGGGAGAACGATGCTCTGTTCAAAGCCCTCTTTCACCAAAAGGGGATCGGCGACCACTTTGTCTATCTACCCGGTGAAACCCGCGTCAATATCAAAATTGTGGACAACGCCCAGGGCCAAGTTACCGACATCAACTATCCTGGACAGGCCCCTACCCGCCAGGATCTCGATGGGTTAAGGAATGTAGTGTGTACGTTGGCCGGCAGCTGCGACTGGTTCATCTTCTCTGGCAGCGTACCAGCGGGGCTGTCTACCGACATCTATGACGAGCTAATTGGCCCCCTCAAAGCCCAGGGCAAAACCGTGGTGCTCGACACCAGTGGCGACGCGCTGCGCTTTGGCCTGCCCGCTAAGCCCGACTTGATTAAACCCAACCGGGCCGAGCTGGAAGAAGTGCTAAATACTCGCCTCTCCAACCACGCCGAGATCGTCACCGCCGCCCGCGAGCTAATTGCCTCAGGCATTCCCTACGTGGTGGTGTCGATGGGAGGTGAGGGGGCGCTGTTTATCGATCGCACCCAAGCTTTCCACGCCCAGCCCCCTGCCGTTGAGGTCAAAAGCACCGTCGGCGCTGGCGATGCCATGGTGGCGGGCACGGTGGCGGGGCTCGCTAGCGGTCAATCGCTGCGGGACTGCGCCACGCTGGGCACAGCGTTCTCCATGGGGGCGCTGAGCCAGATTGGGCCGAGGCTGCCGCCCATGGAGAAGATCCAGGCGATGCGGAACCTTGTAACCGTGCGGGAGGTGAGGTGATCTTAGCGTCGTCTGCGTCGTCTGTCTGCTGTGAGGGCGATCGCCCTTCGCCCCTACCCATCCACCTTCCTACCCATCCACCCTTCTACCCCAACAGACCATGACAAAAATTGTTGCCGTGACCGCCAGTGCCGCTGGTGAGGCCCATACCCAGATGGCGGCGGAGGCGCTGAAGCGCACTGCCCAGTCCCTAGGCCACGAGATTGTAACCGAAGCCCAAGGTGGCCCCGTCGCCACTGCCCTCAGCCCCGCCGACATCCAGCAGGCCGATGTGGTGATTGTGGGGGCCGATGGAGCGGTGGAGCGCGATCGCTTCTCGGGCAAACCCGTCTACGCCGTCTCCACCAGCGAAGCCATTCGCAATACGGAAATGGTGGTTCAGAGCGCAGTGGCCCTGGTGGGGCACATGCCCAGCCTAGGAGCGATCAGGACTACGCCCCACCCCCATGATCCGCTGCCGGGAGACCTACCCACCGCTGAGACTGGAGCCGTGGCCGCCCCAATAGCCGCTCCGGCCAGCAAATTTTTTGTGGGCATTACCTCCTGCCCCACGGGCATTGCCCACACCTTTATGGCCGCCGAAGCCCTTAAGCAGGGAGCCCTCAAGCTAGGCCACGATATCAAGGTCGAAACCCAGGGGTCGGTGGGGTCGCAAAATGCCCTCACCGATGAGGAAATTGCCCGCGCCGAGGCGGTGATTGTTGCCGCCGATACCCATGTGGATCTGTCGCGATTTGGCGGCAAGCGACTGTACGAAACCTCGACCAAAGCCGCCATTCACAACGGGGCAAACGTGGTGACGGCGGCGCTGGATGCGCCTGTGGTCGGTGGCGGCAGTGGCGGCTCGGGCAGCTACGTTGACGAGGTGAACCGAGCCAAGGCCAAGCGCTCCGAAAGTCGCTCTGGCCCTTACAAGCACCTGCTCACCGGGGTGAGCTACATGCTGCCGGTAATTGTGGCGGGCGGCTTGATCATCGCTCTCTCCTTTGTATTTGGCATTAACCCCACCGAAGGCACCTTTGGCGACGCGCTGATGCAGATTGGCGGCGGTGCGGCCTTTTCGCTAATTGTGCCGGTGCTGTCGGGCTTTATTGCCTTTTCCATTGCCGATCGCCCCGGTATTGCCCCCGGTCTGATCGGCGGTATGCTGGCCGCCAACCTGGGGATGGGCTTTCTCGGCGGCATTTTATCCGGCTTTCTGGCGGGTTATGTCGCCAAGTTTGTGCGCGACAGGGTCAACCTGCCCGCCAACTTTGAGGGGCTCAAGCCCGTGCTGGTGATTCCCCTGCTGGCGACGCTGGTGGTGGGGCTGCTGCTGGTCTACGTCTTTGGCGGCCCGGTGCGGTTCATTATGGAGGCCATGACCACCTACTTGGAAGGGCTGAGCGGCACCAACGCCGTGCTGCTGGGGCTGATTCTCGGCGCGATGATGGCGGTGGATATGGGCGGTCCGGTGAATAAGGCGGCCTACACGTTTGCGGTGGGTCTGCTGGCCACCAACCTCTACGCGCCCATGGCGGCGGTGATGGCGGCCGGTATGACCCCGCCCCTGGGCCTGGCCCTGGCCACCTTTGTCTCCAAAAAGCACTTCAACCAGGCAGAGCAGGAGGCGGGCAAGGTGGCTTCAGTACTGGGCATCTCCTTTATTACTGAAGGGGCAATTCCTTTTGCCGCCAACGACCCGCTGCGGATTTTGCCGGCCTGTATTGCGGGGTCGGCGGTGACGGGGGCGCTGTCGATGGCCTTTGGCTGCACCCTGCGGGCTCCCCATGGCGGCGTGTTTGTGCTGGCGATACCCAATGCGGTGGAGCATGTGGGGCTCTATATTGTGGCGATCGCGGCGGGCACCCTGGTCACGGCCCTGGTGACGGTACAGCTGAAGCACTTCTTCCCGCGTAAAAAGGTGGCCGCCGCCGTCTGACCGGCTCAAATCCTTAAGG
>DASQNN010000311.1:0-12354 GCA_035644955.1 Nodosilinea sp.
GAACTAACTCTGGCAGAGACTCTGGTACAACCCTTTCAAACCGGCAATTCACAGCAACAAGCCCTGTATCAGCGGGCCATTGCCAACGCCCCTCATCTAGCGATTGTGCCCATCAGACGAGAGCTGCTAATTGATGCCGCCCAACTCCGGGCCACCACAAAACTCAAATTGCCAGATGCCCTTCACGCCGCGACGGCCCTAGCCAGCCAATGCACCACCTTTTTGACTAACGATCAGCAGTTCAAAACTGTCGCAGGCTTAAATGTTGTGTTGATGTCGGACGTGGTTGCAGGCTGATTTTTGTCACCACCGTCCTCGACGCCGAAGTCAAATGGTAATTTCGCAACATAGAGCACCACTGTCTGGCTCAATCAAAACGGCTCCTAATATTGAATTGCGGAAAATTAGGTTGGGGGCTGATGGCGATCAATACCCATGTTCCGTCAAAAATTCCAAAGAGACACCGTCCCCTGCTGGGGCGTCATCCTTGCCCCCCATAAACTTCTCCACGTACTTGCCCAGCACGTCGCCCTCCAGATTCACTGCCTGGCCGGGGCGCAGGTGTTGCAGCGTGGTCTCGTGGTAAGTCACGGGGATCACCGCGACGGCAAACCAGTTGCCGCTGGGGCTACAGTCGGCCACCGTCAGGCTAATGCCATTCACCGCGATGCTGCCCTTGGGCACGATATAGCGAGCAATCCTGCGATCGCCCACGGTAAAACTAAGCTTCCAGGCGTTGTCGGTTTCGATCGCCGCTTCTAAATGGCCCTGCCCGTCGATGTGGCCGGTGACAAAGTGGCCGCCAATTTTGCTGCCCACCCGCAGCGACGACTCTAGATTGACCAGGCTGCCGTCAGTCAGCTGGCCCAAACTGGTGCGATCGAGGGTTTCGGGCGAAACCGCTGCCACAAAGCCGTCGGGCAAAATCGCTTCCACCGTCAGGCAAATGCCGTCTACGGCAATGCTGTCGCCCAGGTCTACGTCGGTCAGGGCCGGGGACAGGGATGTTGCTGCCCAGCGGACATAAACTTGGGTATCGCCCTTATGAAAGAGCGTACCCGTGGTTTGAATCAGTCCAGTAAACATGGCCGTAACCTTAAGGAAATTCTCAGGGAAAAATTCTCAGGGAACCTGGGGCCCACCGGGGGCAAGAGCAGGGCATACTTAAATCAATAATTTTTTTCTTTAGAGTATCCCGAATTCAAGCGGTAGATAGATAAGCTTTAGATAGAGTAAACGGGCACCCTATGCCCACCGCACGTCAAGATCGCTCCAGTTGCCCCTCCCGGTTGGCACCCATGCAAATCGCCAGGTCGCAATCAGCCCGGTACACTGATAGGGGTATCGCTTCCAGGCTGACACGTAACGCTAGAGCACGCCAATCAACGGATCCAAGAGGCTAAGCCAATGATTGAAATGAGAGTCGCCGGGATTGCCCTAGATGCGATGTCGCGAACTCCGGTGATTTTGCTACGAGACACCACCGATCGCCGCCAAGTCCCCATCTATATCAGCAAAGAACAGGCCAACTCGATCATCGCGGTGCTTGAAAATCAGCCCGCCCCCCGCCCCCTCACCCACGACCTGTTCGTCAACCTGCTCGACGAGTGGGATATGACCCTAGAGCGCGTGGTCATCCACTCCCTGCAAGACAACACCTACTTTGCCCTGCTCACCCTATCGAAGGGCGATATTCGCCGCGAGTTAGACTCGCGCCCCAGCGATGCGATCGCGATCGCCCTGCGCCTCGACGCTCCCATCTGGGTGATGGAAGAGGTGATTGCCGAGGCTTCCATTCCGGTTGATCGCGATGCCGATGAGGCCGAAAAGCAGGCGTTTCAGGCGTTTTTGGCCAACATCAACCCCTCCGACTTCACCCACCGGGGCAAGTCATCCACCAGCAACGACACCCTAGAAAGCTCTGATTCTTAGCGGGTTGGCCATTAGCCGTAAGGAGATTTAAAGCCCCCTCTTTAACGAGTCGTTCTACCGTAGGGGCAAACGGTTGTTTGCCCAATGCAGGGACGGTTCCGGGGCATCTCTCGAACACAGGAATTGCCGAATACCTTGCCAATCTCCATGCACTACCGGCGCTTCGGTCGCACTAATTTATCGCTCTCAGTGCTGTCCCTCGGTACCATGCGCGCCCTGGCATCGGAGAAGGTGTTTCGCGACACCCTAACCGCTGGGCTGGCGATGGGCATCAACCACATCGAAACCGCCCAGGGCTACGGCACCAGCGAGCGCTGGTTAGGCGCTTTTCTCAAAACGGCGGTGCCAGACAACCTGGTCATCACCACCAAAATTACGCCCCAGCCCGATGCCGCCGCGATGGCCCAGCGCCTTGAGGAATCCCTAGAACGGCTAGGGCTTGACCACATCCACTGTCTCGCCCTCCACGGGGTGAATACCCCCGAGCATTTGGCCTGGGTGAGCGATCCCCAGGGCTGTATGGCGGCGGTGCGGCGGTTTCAGACGGAGGGAAAGATTGGCCATGTAGGGTTTTCGAGCCACGGCAGCCGGGAGGTAATCGAGGGAGCGATCGCCACCGACCAGTTCGATTTCGTCAACCTGCACTACTACTATTTCTTTCAGCGCCACGCCCCGGTGCTCGACCTGGCTACCGAGCGAGACATGGGCGTGTTCATCATTTCCCCCGGCGACAAGGGCGGCCTGCTCTACACCCCGCCCGCCCAGCTTAAGGAACTCTGCGCCCCGTTCACACCCCTGGAACTCACCTACCGCTGGCTGCTGTCCGACCCGCGCGTCACCACCCTCAGCACCGGCCCCGCCATTCCGACGGAACTTGCAGCTTTAGAAACCTTGGGGAATCAAACTCATCCCTTGACTGCGGCAGAACTCGCCGCTCTCGAACGGCTTTCGGCCCAGGAAACTGCTGCCCTAGGGAGCGATCGCTGCGCCCAGTGCTACGACTGCCTGCCCTGCCCGGAGGCCATCAACATTCCCGAAGTGCTGCGGCTCAGGAATCTGGCGGTGGCCTACGGCATGCAGCCCTTTGGCGAATACCGCTACCGCATGTTCGAGAACGCTGGCCACTGGTTCCCCGGTCGCAAGGCCAGCCATTGCACGGACTGCGGCGACTGCCTGCCCCGCTGCCCCGAAAACCTCAATATTCCCACCCTGCTGCGCGACACCCACGATCGCCTCCAAGGCCCCACTCGCCGCCGCCTCTGGGGAGATTGATACTCTAGGGTTTCAGGTGCAGGGTCGAACTTTGAACCCTAAACCTCGAACCCTAGACCTTCCCCCTAATCCTCAGAGCGCTATACTGAGGATTGATATTTTCAGGCTGGCATTTTGGCCGCGCACTTCGGGAAAAGCTTACGATTCTTGGACTCTGGCGTTTCAAATTCCCCGTAACTGTGCACTCTAAAATCAGGCGGCCTGTAGCACCCGCCCCGTAACTCAGACCCAGGCACACCGTGGAAGAACAAAAGCAACCCTCCGAAGTCATCACCCTGCTCTCTAGCCGCGAGCTAGAGCGTATGCGCAAAGCCTGCCAGCTTGCCGCCCAGCTGCTCGACTACCTGACCCCCCACGTCAAGCCTGGGGTAACCACCCAAGAGCTTAACGACTTGGCTGAAGCCTGGACCCAAAAGCACGGAGCCAAAAGCGCTCCTTTGGGCTATGCCGGAACGGTGATGCCCTTCCCTCGCTCCATCTGCACCAGCATTAACGAAGTCATTTGCCACGGCATCCCCAACGGTGAAGACGTGCTGCGTGACGGCGACATCATCAATATCGATGTCACCCCCATTCTCGATGGCTACCACGGCGACACCAGCCGCACCTTCTTGGTAGGCGATGTGTCTCCCACCGCCCGCCGCCTGGTCGAGGTCACCGAAGAAGCCATGTGGCGCGGCATTCGCGCCGTCAAACCCGGTGCACGGGTGGGCGATATTGGGGCCGCCATTCAAGCCTATGCCGAGGGTGAAGGGTTTTCGGTAGTGCGCGACTTCGTGGGTCACGGGGTACACCGCATCTTCCACGCCGCGCCGCAAATTCCCCACTACGGCGAAAAGGGCAAGGGTAAAAAGCTGCGCCCCGGCATGGTGTTCACCATCGAGCCGATGATCAATATTGGCTCCTACGAAGCCGAAGTGCTCGTTGACGGTTGGACGGCGATCACCGTCGATCGCTCCCTCTCAGCCCAGTTTGAGCACACCGTAGCGGTGACCAAAGACGGGGTAGATGTCCTCACTCTTTCGCCCGCCAAAGTACTGGCCTAGCGATCGCAGGCACTCGATTTAGGGAGGGTAACCAGCGCCTGTGCGCCCTTACCTTCCATCAGGCTGATTGGCTGCTGAATTGAGTCATTACGCTTTTCTAAGCAGCTGCGGATTCGACTAAAAATACTACCCCCGCTGAATGTGGTGGCGCAGCTCGGTGTACATGCGGTGAAACTCATCGGTGAAGCACAGGTCGAGGGTGCGGGGTCGGGGCAAGTTGACCGATAGCTCGTAGACCAGGGTACTGGGGCGAGGGCCGAGCACGTAAACCGTGTCTGACAAAAACAGGGCCTCGCGCAGGTCGTGGGTGACCAGCAGGGCAGTGCAGCCCGTCTGCTGCCACAGGTTCTGGGTGAGTCCCCACATTTCTTCGCGGGTAAAGGCGTCGAGGGCGGCAAAGGGCTCGTCGAGCAGCAAAATTTCGGGCTGGTGAATAAGCGCGCGACAGAGCGATGCGCGCTGGCGCATGCCGCCCGAGAGCTGCCAGGGGTAGTGGTTTTGAAAGTTGTTTAGCCCCACCGTGGTCAGCAGTTGCTCGGCCATTTGAGCATACTTGGCCCGGTTTTGGCGAAACCGCCGCTTGTGGGGTTGCACCACCTCCAGGGGCAGCAGCACGTTGTTGAGGGTGTTGCGCCAGGGCAGCAGCACCGGGTTTTGGAAGGCGATACCAATATTTTTGAGCGGGCCCGTAATCGGCTGACCGTGGAAATACACGGCTCCTTCTTCTGCTGGATTGAGGCCCGACACCATGCGCAGCAGGGTGGTTTTGCCGCAGCCGCTCGGCCCTACCAGCGAGACAAACTCGCCCTGGGCCACCCGAAACGAGATGTGCTCGATAACCGTCAGGGGCGCACCCTTGCCAGTATAGGTGAGGCGAATATCGCGAAAGTCTAGGGCTGGAGCCCCCTGGGCGGTGGCGGATGCGAGCGCGCGGGTTTCGATCATGGCGGCGCAGACTGAATACACTTCCCTAGACGCTAATTGCCAGCCCAGGGCGGCGATGTAACAGGGAACACATTTGAACATTTATCCATCGTGGGGTTAGGCCCGTCGGTGCCCCTTGTCAAGTGGGTAAAATCCTGGTACACCTGTGCCATGTCTTCAGGCCGCACCCACGATCGCATTACCCTCTGGGCCTTACCGCTGGTGGTTGTGGCCACCTTTCGCGTCACCCTCAGCGGCTGGCTCACGACGGTGGTTTGCCTGGGTTTTTTGCTGGGCGGCTGGGTGCTTGGCCCCGACCTCGATATTCACTCGGTGCAGTACAAACGCTGGGGCTGGCTGCGGTGGATCTGGCTGCCCTACCGGGGCCGGATTCGCCACCGATCGCACTGGTCCCACGGGCCCATTATTGGCACCGTGGTACGGGTGCTGTACCTGTCGCTGTGGCTGGGCCTGGGCGGTCTGATCATCGTTGACCTGCTCAACGGCGCCCAGCGCACCGCCCTCACCTGGGGCGAGCTAATCGACGGGCTCCGCTGGGCCTTGGTCGCCTACTGGCCCTGGTGGCTGGCCTTGGTGATTGGTCTAGAGCTGGGTGCCCTCAGCCACTACGTCACCGACTGGCTGTCTTCAGCGGCAAAGAAAAAGCGCGGCAAAGTGCAGCGTAAGCCCAAGCTAAAGCGGCGATCGTCTCGGACGGGGAGGCGGAGGTAGTAGAGGTGGGTGAGGGGGTGAGGGGGTGAGGGGGTGAGGGGTAATTCTAGACGCCTGAAGCCCCTAATCCAGCATCCAAAATCCCTATAGTGCTAGGCCCGAATGGGGGGAGATTTTTGCCAGCGATCGCCCTCCACCACCGTATGCACCTGCCACTGGGGCTGGGTCTGGGGATGGTCTTGGCGAAAGTGGCCGCCCCGGCTCTCGGTGCGAAAGGCGGCACTGTTGAGAATCAGCCAGGCAATGTCGTAGAGGTTGCACAGCTCGCCCCAGGCCCGCACCAGCGGCCAGCTCAGCCCCTCGGGCAGGGAGTGGGTTTCGCCCACAGGCAGGGTGTGCAGGGTGTGGAGGGGGTGCTGCTGCCACTCAGTGCGCCACTGATTCAGGGTGGCGATCGCGCCCTCCAGCCCATCCTGGTGGCGGCTAATGGCCGCTGCATCCCACATCAGCTGGGTCAGCCGCTCTCGCTGCCCCTGCACGGTGGCCCAGGTGGTATCGCCCGTTTGCTTAACCCAGAGCAGGGCGGCCTCGTCCAGGGCCAAATGGCTACCGCCTATAGACGCCTGCGGGTTTGGACCTGTTTGGCCTACTGGGGCCGGCTGCAGCGGCAGGTGGGCCAGCTCAGCCCCGTAGACCAGGCATTCCAGCAGAGAATTGCTGGCTAAGCGGTTGGCCCCGTGCACCCCCGTGCTGGCGTTTTCGCCCACCGCATACAGGCCCGGAATTGAAGTCTGGCTGTGGATATCGGTGGTAATGCCCCCCATCCAGTAGTGGGCGGCGGGGGAAACGGGCACCGGCTCGCTCAGCGGGTCGCAGCCCCAGGTGCGGCACACCTGCAAGATGTTGGGGAAACGATACAGCAGGCGATCGCGCGGAATCGGGCGCATATCGAGCCACACCTGGCGCTCTCCAGTCTTTTGCAGGTGGTGAAAAATCGCCCGACTGACCACGTCGCGGGGGGCCAGCTCGCCGTCGGGGTGGTAGTCGTAGGCAAAGCGGTAGCCCTGGCTATCCACCAGGTGAGCGCCTTCGCCGCGCACCGCCTCGCTAATCAAAAAGGGTGGTGCCCCCGTTTTGGCCAGGGAGGTGGGGTGAAACTGCACAAATTCCAGATCCCGCAGCTGCGCCCCGGCCCGCCAGGCCATCGCCACCCCGTCGCCCGTGCTGGCGGCAGGGTTGGTGGTCTGGGCATAGACCTGGCCGCCGCCGCCGCTGGCCAGCACCGTGGCCTGGGCCGAGAGCCAGCATAGCCGCTGGTTGTGGACCACCAAAGCCCCCCGGCATTGCCCTGCCTCTAGCCACAGGTCGAGGGCAAAGGCCTGCTCAAATACGGCGATGTTAGGCCGCTGCAGCACCGCCTCCGCCAGAATCGACACGATCGCCCGGCCGGTGGTGTCAGCGGCATGGAGCACGCGGCGGCGCGAGTGGGCCGCCTCTAGGGTCATGGCCAGCTGGCCCTCGGTGCGGTCAAAGGCCACCCCCAGATCCACCAGCCGCTCAATGCAGGGGGCCGCATGGCTGGCCAGATGCTCTACTGCCTGGGGCTCACACAGCCCAGCTCCCGCCACCAGGGTGTCGGCCACGTGGAGCGAGACCGTATCGTCGATGCCAATGGCGGCGGCAATCCCGCCCTGGGCCCAGTCGCTGGCGGAGACAGACAGGGTATCTTTGGTCACCAACCCAATGCGCCACTGGGGAGGAATGGACAGCGCAGCGTACAGTCCAGCGGCCCCTCCCCCAATCACCAATACGTCAAAGCGGTTGCTCTGGGCTAAGGCTAAATCAGGCTTGGTCAAGGGCAGCTCCCAACAGTGATTCAGAGGGTTGAATGTTTAGGGTTGAATATCTGTAGCAACGATCCATTGATCGGCGGCTATCTGACCGTGTCGTCCAGGATTGCACTCAGGGGTTGCGTTCAAGGGTTGCGCTCAGGGGTTGCGCTCAGGGGTTGCATTTAAGCGTGCCTTTAAAGGCTTAAAGGCCCTGGCCAGTCATCGTTGACCAGTAGGGTCAACTTGACCAGCCAGGGCCAATGGGCGTAAGCAGAGGTGTAAGCCGCCGCCTACTTGTAAACGCCGTTATTGAAGCGGTCTCCACCCTCTACAAAGGCAGAATCGGGCACAGTAACCGTGAAGTTATCGAGGTTTGCCCGCAGAACTTCGATCTGCTTGTCGCTCAGGCCGGGCAGGTCAAGCACATCGTCAACGCTCTCATAGGGAGCATTGAGCAGAATCTTACGGGCCAGATTGGGGTACAGACCCGGGAACTTTTTGAAGCCCTGCACGTTGGCGTTGTTCAAGTCGAGTTTAGCGCCGTACTCTGTCTTTAGCTTGGCATCGACCGCATTCTGCGGAGAAGCTTCTGCCAGCCAGGCCGTGGTCTCAAGGGGTGCGCTCAGGAGGTCTGCCCCCCAGATGGGCCCAGAGATAGGCTGCGCCACAGCAGGGCTACTCACCCAACCCAACAGCACTGCCAGCGCAACGAGTAGGCTAACCAGTTGTTTCATTTACCCTAATCCTCTCCTACCAGTATGAATGTCTATACACAGCATTTCTAAGAGACTACCATTTTCCATGCCCCTGCAACGGGGGAAAGAACGCTGTTAAGCAATTCTGGCAGCCTCCTCTCGATGATTAAGTTGAACTTTATTAAGTTGAACTCTTTCGGGAAACTAGTTTTTGGGGCACTAGTTCTGGGGCAGGCGCTCTAGCTCCTCGGCATAGTACTCGCCAATGTCTTGCCCCCGCAGCAAAATTTGCTCGTACTGCAGGGTGGCTCGCACGGTGAGCGAGCTGCCCACAGCGGGAGGGCTAGCGGCACTCAGCACCCAGATCGCTCCAGACTCATCCACCAGTTTGTATAGCCCCTGGCCGACCAGGGGAAGCTGCTGCTCTACCGTGCCAGCCAGGTACACCGTCGAGCGGCCGCTCTGGCTAGCCTCGGCAATGGGGGTAACCGGGTCGAGCCAGGCCAGTCCGGGCCAGGTGCTGAGGCGATCGCGCAGCCCATAGCCCACCGTCGCATCGACGCTGGCACCACAGCTGGTCACCGCCACAACGGCTAATCCAACGACTCCGTAGCAGGTAAAACGGCGCTTTAAGTAGGTCATAAAGCCATTTACAGGGGCGTAATTACAGTATTGCCGGCGATCGCTGGCTTCGGGAGAGCAAAATCTGAGACACTGGAAAAGCGTCGGAATCTCAGGCTTTGACTAAACCTGGCCCAGGGATACCGTTCGCTGGTTCTTTCCGAGATACAGGTTAGCGCACCCCGGCCATGACCCTACTGCTCGACGGCAAAGCCCTGGCCAGCCAGATTCAAAGTCAGCTGGCCCAGGAGATTCAAATTCTAACCGCCCAGGGCTATCGGCCCCCTGGTCTGGCGGTGATTATGGTGGGCGACAACCCCGCCAGCGCCGCCTACGTGCGCAACAAAGAGCGAGCCTGTAGTCGGGTGGGCGTTGCCTCCTTCGGCAAGCACCTGCCCGCGACGGTTACCCAGGCCGAGGTGGCCGCCCTGATTCAGCAGCTCAACGCCGATCCCAATGTGGACGGCATTTTAGTGCAGCTGCCCCTGCCCGACCACCTCGATGCCGTGGCCCTGCTCAACGCCATCGACCCCGACAAAGACGCTGACGGCCTGCACCCCATCAATCTGGGGCGACTGGTGCGCGGCGAACCGGGCCCGCGCAGCTGCACCCCCTACGGTGTCATCCGGTTGCTAGAGGCCGCCAACATTAACCTGGTATCCGCCAACGCCTTGGTGGTGGGGCGCAGCATTTTAGTCGGCAAGCCTATGGCCCTGATGCTGGTAGAGGCCAACGCCACCGTTACCATTGCCCATTCTCGCACCGCCGATTTGCCCGCGCTGATGCAGCAAGCTGATATTCTAGTGGCGGCAGTAGGTCGCCCCGGTATGATTACAGCTGCCGACGTCAAGCCCGACAGCGTGGTGATTGATGTGGGCATTAACCGGGTGGAGCAGCCCGATGGCTCGGCCCGATTGGTGGGGGATGTGGACTTTGCCTCGGTTGAACCGGTGGCCGGGGCCATTACCCCAGTGCCGGGGGGCGTGGGCCCCATGACGGTGGCCATGCTGATCGAGAACACCGTCACCAGCTACCGCAATCGCCTTTAGCGATCGCCCCCTCGTTCATCTATTCTCAACCCGTCTGTTGCCGCTATGGTGCAAACCAACTCCCTCGATTCCAGACTATCTTCCGCTGGCCAGTTTGATCTGGAAGCCTACCTGGCGGAGCAGCGCCAGCGGGTAGAGGTCGCCCTGGACCAGGCCCTAGCCCTGCGCTACCCTGAAACCCTCTACGAGGCCATGCGCTACTCGCTACTGGCCGGGGGCAAGCGCCTGCGCCCCATTCTCTGTCTAGCCACCTGTGAACTGGGGGGCGGCAGTATAGCGATGGCTATGCCCACCGCCTGCGCCCTCGAAATGATTCACACCATGTCGCTGATCCACGACGACTTGCCCGCCATGGACAACGACGACTACCGCCGGGGCCGCCTCACCAACCACAAGGTCTACGGCGAAGATGTGGCCATTTTGGCGGGAGATGCCCTACTGACCTACGCCTTTGAGCATGTGGCGACTCAGACCCAGGGAGCGGCCCCCGAGCGTGTGCTGCGGGTGATTGCCGGGCTGGGCAAAGCCGTGGGAGGCGAAGGGCTAGTGGGGGGGCAAACGGTCGATCTGTGCAGCGAGGGCAACCCAGAGGTGACCCTCGAAACCCTGAACTATATCCATAACCACAAGACGGCGGCGCTGCTCGAAATCTCAGTCACATCCGGGGCCATACTGGCTGGGGCCAGCGATGGAGATATTGAGCATCTGCGGCAGTACGCCCAGCGCATTGGCCTGGCCTTTCAAATTGTCGATGACATTCTCGACATCACCTCTACCCCCGAAACCCTGGGCAAGTCGGTGGGCAAAGACATTACCGCCCAAAAGGTGACCTACCCCAGCCTCTGGGGCTTAGACGAATCGCGCCGCCAGGCCGACCAGCTAATTAAGGCAGCAAAAGAAAGCCTGGCTGGGTTTGGCGACCTGCGCCTGCCCCTGCTGGCGATCGCCGATTACATTGTTGCGCGCACCTACTAGGTTTGCCTGAGCCAATGAATAGTATTAGCGATATTTTCAATAACCACGTCCTGATTGTGGCGCTGATCGCCTGCCTGACGGCCCAGGTGCTAAAGGCCTTTATTGAGCTGGTGCGCCACCGCAAACTCAACCTGCGGGTAATGATGGGCACCGGCGGCATGCCGAGCGCCCACTCGGCCCTGGTCACAGCGCTGGCCTGCGGCATCGGTCAAACCCTGGGCTGGTCAAGCCCCCTGTTTGCCGCCACCGCTGTGTTTTCTATTATTGTCATGTATGACGCAGCCGGGGTGCGCCAGGCGGCGGGCAAGCAGGCCAAGGTGCTCAACCAAATTATTGACGAGCTGTTTCAAGAAAAGCCCGAGCTGCGAGAAGACCGTCTCAAAGAGCTGCTGGGCCACACTCCCTTTCAGGTGATTGCCGGGTCAATTCTAGGCGTGATGATCTCCTACCTAGCAGCCCCAGCCTACTGAGCCAATCTGCTTGCATCCCCACCCGTAGGGGCAAACGGTTGTTTGCCCTCAGAGTATTTGCTTAAACCAAAGAAACCTCACGGGGCCGTTAGCGCCACCGCTGGCGTAAGCATCACCACCTCCTGGCTGTCGACAATAAAGCCAGGAATGTTAAGGCTGGTGAGCACTGTCAGGGTAGAGGCGGCACCGTCCACATCAGGGCTGTGGGCAATGAGCAGGTAGGCGCGCTGGCGGTGTACCGCTAGCCCTACAGCTTGGCCTACCTGGCGCTGAATGGCGATCGCAGATTCGGGCTGATACTGATAGTCAACCAGCACCGCAAAGCCTGTGCCCAGGGGCTGGGGTGCGTAGGCGGTTTGTACCGCAGCGACGGGCTGGCCACCACTGGCTGGTGTTCCATTGCTGGCGGCGGTGCCCGTCGCCGGAGGAGTGGTGCCATTAGTCGGAGAGCCGTTGGGGGGAGTACCGTTGGCTGGGGAGCCGTTGGCTGGGGAGCCGTTGGCCGGAGGGGCGGGCTGGGCGGCGGTGGTAGCGGGACGGGCCACGAAAGCCTGGAAGCCTTCCACCTCGGTCATGTACTGAGCCCAGGCGTTGGCATTTTCCAGGTTGGTAAACCCACCTGCCCGCACCACCGTATCGTTCAGGTAGTCGCAGACCATCACCGTACTGTTGGAGGGCAGCAGGTTTTGTACCCGGTTGCGCTCAGCCTCGGTGGTGCTACGCACCAGCAGCAGATACTCGTTGGCCGCCGGGGGTGGACAGGGCGGAAACTGAGCGGCAGCGGGGTTCCAGAACCCTGCCACAGGCGCAAGTAGCAGGCCCAGGACAACGGCCCCCGGCTTAAAAAACTGTCTTTGAAGCTGGAC
>DASQNN010000312.1:0-6753 GCA_035644955.1 Nodosilinea sp.
CTGCTCTTTTTTGACGGGGTGGTAGCCCGCGTCGGCATTAGCTCTAGACCGCTATTTAAGATGGCCCAGGGCCGAGTTGACAATGTTGAAGCGGCCTTTCACAAGGTGCTGGGGCAGAAGGTGCAGGTATCGCTGGAGGTACTGCCCGACCCAAAGCCTGAGGCACCAGCCCCCAATATTTCCCAGGCCCCAGGCCAGGGGGTAGAGACACGGCCTCTCCTAGCGGAACCATCGCCGCCGCCGCCATCCCCCATCGCCCCGGCTGAACCACTCCCTGCCGCTGTTCAGCCAGAGGTGGTTCAGCCGCTCCCACCGCCGCTGCCTGAAATCGCCAGCGACTTCGATCGCGCGGTGAAGAATTTTGCCCAGTTCTTCAATGGCCAAGTGGTCGATGTAGATGACGGCTTAGACTTAGGCAAAACCCCCCTCAAGCCTTCGGAGGCCGCGGCTAAACAGCCGTCCCACCCCGACAAAGATGTGCCGTTTTAACGGATGGTTTCAGTTAGCCAAACGTGCTGCCGTTCCAGCCCCACATCGCCCCCGCCGCATCGGCAAATTCAATGTAGGTGCGGGTTTTAGGCACCCCCAGGGCCGTCTCTAGCTGGGCGCAAAATTCCTGACTCATGGCGCGGGTTTTGGCCCCACCCATGGTGCCTACACTCTTGATTTCGACATAGCATACGGGGTCGGTGGTGCCGCCAAAGGTCATCGGCACACTGGCCTCAAAGGCCGTCATCACGTAGGATTCGGGCTTGCCCAGGTAGCTGGCTAGACTGGCAGAGAGATCTTTCAGTAGCCCTTCGACCTGAGCTTTGTCGGGGGAGGGAACGGAGGTTTGAACTTTAATTAGAGGCATGGTGGTGGCCGTAAGCAGCGACAACGGGGTGCACTGTTAGTTCCCAGGCACCCAGGATTAGATTGGCGACAACAACGGTTACCCGCCGTAGTTCCAGCCGGTGCTTTCGAGCAGCAGGGGGTCCCCTTCACGATGGACAGCCGCCCCTACGACTTCGCCCACAAATACGGTGTGGTCGCCGTGCTCCACCGCTCCCACAACGCGGCACTCCACATAGCCCAGCGTATCTTTGATCACAGGGCAGCCGGTTTCAGGGGCGGGGTAAAACTCAATGTCCTCAAACTTGTTGCCCACCCGACGCAGGGGCTTGAAGAAGTTTTGGGCCAGATCTTTTTGCCCAGCCTCTAAAAAGCTGAGGGCAAACACGCCGCTGGCCTTGAGCATCGCGTGGGAGGTGGAATCGTTTTTGACGCAGTTTACCACCAGGGGTGGCTGAAAGGATGCCTGCATGACCCAGCTGGCGGTAAAGCCGTTGAGGTCATCCCCATCCTTAACGCCACAGATGTAGAGACCGTGGGGAATTTTGCGTAAAAGCGTTTTTTTAGCCTGCTCGTCTAGCACACCATACCTATAGAATGCGTCGCTAGGGCCAGTGTAATACGCGATCGCAGCCCGCCTCTACCCAATTGGGCATAAAAAAGGCGCACCGCGGTGCGCCTGGTGTGACTGGTTATAGCGCTAAGCTATAGCGCCAGCCTACTTGTTGGGCTGGGGAGTCATCCGCAGGTAGGGCTTGATTTCGGTCACGCCCTTGGGGAAGCGCTGCTTGGCTTCTTCCGTAGGAATGGTGGGGGCGACCACGACGTCGTCACCGTCTTTCCAATCGACGGGGGTGGCTACGCTGTAGTTGTCGGTGAGCTGCAGCGAGTCAAGCACTCGCAGAATCTCAGCAAAGTTACGTCCGGTGCTCGGCGGATAGGTAATGGTCAGCCGCAGTTTTTTGCTGGGGTCAATCACAAACACGCTGCGCACAGTTACCTTGGCGTTAGCATTGGGGTGAATCATGCCGTAGAGGTCAGAGACCTTTTTGTCGTCATCGGCAATGATGGGGTAGTTGACCGTAACGCCCTGGGTTTCATTGATGTCGCCAATCCAACCCTGGTGGGAGTCAGCGCTGTCTACGCTGAGGGCGATAACTTTAGCGTTGCGCTTGTCAAACTCAGGCTTAAGTCTGGCCACGCTGCCTAGCTCGGTGGTGCATACGGGGGTGTAGTCGGCGGGGTGAGAAAACAGCACCACCCAGCTATCGCCAGCCCAGCTGTAAAAGTCAATCTCACCCTCGCTGGTCTGCTGGGTGAAGTTAGGTACTTGATCGCCAAGTTGAAGCGCCATCTCAAATCTCCGTTTAATCTCGACAGGGTGAAAAAAGTGTTGCCAAGCGTTCACTCTGGCCATTCTCCCATAAACCCCGGTATTCCGGTCGGAGTTTAGAGGATTATTTTAAGGATTGTATCGCAAGCAGCTGTAATGTGGTATCGGCACTGGCACCTGGTTGGTTTGAGCCGGCGATCGCGCCCCACCCGCAAAAAGGCACCCAGGAAACCCAGGTGCCTTGCCACATGTATGCTTGATCAGCAGAGGCCCTTGGGCCAGTCCTGCGTTAACGCCCAGGTAAACCTTACACCTGGCGATCGAATACTTTAGGCGCGTAGGCACTGCACCCATCACAGGGGCCCATGGGGTTGATGGCGCAGCGCAGGTAGGGCGATCGCGCATTGAGGTCACAGGTAATGTCGCCAATCATGTAGCCCATGCCATCGACGTAGTGCATGTCGGCATTGCCGTCGAGCAGCTTGAACATGCCCTGGCCCAGGGTCGTCGGCGTTGCCGAGACGCTGCTGCATTTTTCATCTCGGTCAGCCCGAACGCTCATCCATGCAGAAATAATGGCTGGGGTGAGACCGACAACAAAAATCAAAATAATGACGAGCATGAGCCTGAGGTAGGTAACTGGCAAATTTATCCTAACCCGATGAATCGGCGGGTCAGCCGAAGGTGAAGGGGGATTGGTACGTACCGTTGCGTTACTTAGTCTTTCGCAATGTTGGCAGTCAACCGATTTCACCCTAGTACGCTAATTGATATCAGGTGATGATGCCCGATTACATCTAACCGAGGGCAGACGAAACAGCACCTAGAAGGTTCCCATTTACAGATATTCGTTTAGTGAACTTCGATTAGACTCTGAAGAAGAACGGCTTTCGCCCCATTTCTTCACCAAAGCGAAACCGTTTACCTAGAACCTGAACAAGGTCCTGAACTTTTCAGAACTTTCATGTATTGGCTAATCTCCATCTATGTCCGATTATCTAGACATCCTGTAGACTCGCGTGTGCTCCAAAGCTAAGACCGGGTAGGGCCACAGGACATTGCGGAGGTTCGCTCTTCAGTGATAGCGCCCTACCTGGCTTTTTATTTTTAAAGACCACTTAGAGCCGCTAGCAGTACCGTTGCCGTGGCAGATCTAAAAGACGGTAGGGCTACCAACCGTGACCGATCGCATCCCGACCAGCTGATGGCCAAAGCGATCGCGCCAAACCCTGCGGCCCTCACTGCTCATGCCAATCGCTTCCGGCGTTAGAGCCGTCTTTAGGGCTCATTCCCTAGGGCTCGTTTTCAAGGGAATAGATTTGTAGCCACTCTTCGACGACGTAGGGCGCTACGACCAGCCTGGCCGAAGCAGCCTTGGCCAAGGGCACTACCAGCGTCAGAGGGCCTGGGCGCTGAATTTGACTCAAAATTGCCTCAACGTCGTACTGGGTTACGTTTTCAGGCAGCGCTTGAGTTTGGGGGTCCATCGTTGGCGACAACTCCCAGTGGGTTGCCGCACCGGTTAGCACCGACAGATCGCCCTGGCGATCGACCACGCCCTGCCCCGGAAACCCCACCAGCCGTAGGTACACGCCCGGCAAGTGCCCTTGGCTGTAGCGTTTGAATACAGTGGCCTGCCAGGTCACATCGTTTTGGTCACGCAAACTCTGGCGCGATCGATAGGTGGTTTGCCCCGGCTGCTCGTGGTAAGTATGTACCGAAGCCAGCGCTGGCTCAGCCAGGGCCAGCAACAGCAGGCAGCCCAGCAGCAGAGCCAGAATTGTGAGCCGCAGGGCACGCCAGATATGGTGCATGGGAACTGGGGGCGTTAAGGGGGAAGGGCTAGAGAAGATGAGGATGGTAAGGGGGTGAGGGCATGGGACTGCCATTGCATGTACCTTATAAGTCCCGCACCTCAATCTCTCCACCCCATTATCTCCCCATCTCCACCCTAGGGGAAGCCGCTCCGCGTCTGTATCTTCATCCTTTTCCCTACAGCTGGCTCATCTGGTTCAGCGTCTGCCGGTAGCCAGCGGCCTCGCCCTGCTGGAGGTAGAGCTGAGCGGCTTGCTCGAAGTCGCGGCGGGCACCAGCATCGTCGCCCAGGCGGGCGCGCACGACACCTCGGTTATAGAACAGCTTTGGGTCGGCGGTATTGGGTGCGCTAACAATGGCCTGGGTGAGGTCTTGGTAGGCATTTTGGGACTGGTTGACCTGTAGGTAGGCTGCCCCCCGTGCCGAGTAGGCCTCTAAGAAATTGGGCTGCGCTGTCAAAGCTTGGCCGTAGTCGTCGATTGCGCCAAAGACATCGCCTGTGGCCAGACGGGCATCGCCCCGGGCTTTAAAGGCGGCGGCAAAAGCGGGGTCTAGGAACAAGGCCTCGCTGTAGTCGGCGATCGCAGCGGTTGCATCCCCCGCCTGCAGCAGCGCGTCACCCTTTTGCTTGTAGGCCATAGCCGAGTCGGGGTTCAGCTGCAATACCCGGGCAAAGTCTTGCTGGGCCCCGCGCAGATCGCCCTGGTTGGCGCGAATAGTGCCCCGGCCCATGTAGGCCTCGGCCAGGCTGGGGTTGAGCTCAATGGCGCGATCGAGGTCCTGCAGGGCGCGGTTAGCCCGCCCCTGACGGAAGGATACATGGCTGCGGTTGAGGTAGGCCCGGGCCATGGTGGGGTCGAGGCGCACTGCCTGGTTGAGATCCTCGAGGGCAGCATCGTAGAGGCCCAGGTGGTAGTAGGCTACTCCCCGACCCATATGGGCGCGAGGCAGGTCGCCCTGGAGTTCAATGGCGCGGCTAAAGTCGGCCACAGCGTCGCTGTAGTTGTTGACGCGATCCCAGGCAAAGCCCCGCAGCACGTAGGCGGAGGGGTTGTTGGGGTCCAGCTCAATGGCGGTAGAAAAGTCTTCTAGGGCCAGCTCGTGGCGACCCTGCTGAGTGTCGATCAACCCCCGATAGAGGTAGGCCCCCACCGTGTCGGGGTTGGCCTCTAGGGCGGCGTTGAAGTCGGACTGGGCCTCAGTGGCGCTGCCCTGGCGATAGTAAACGCTGCCCCGGGCAAACAGGGCGTTGGTGTTGCCGGGGTCGAGGCTGAGGGCCTGGTCTAGGTCGGCCAGAGCGCGGGTGTAGTTGTTCTGGTCGGCATAGATTAGCCCCCGATACAGGTAGGCATCAGCCAAGCCCGGGTCTCTTTCTAGAGCCATGGTGAAAGCTTCGAGGGCGGCTTCATAGTCGCCCCTGGTGTAGCGCTCTACGCCCAGGTTGTAGGCGGCCGTGGCCGTTAGGCCAGGCTCGACCATTTCAGGCTCAGGGGCCGCATCGGGGGCAGGAGCCACGTCAACCGCTTCGGGTGCGACCATGCCGGGTTCGGCAGTAGGGGTCTGAGCGTAGACCCTCTGGGGCATGCCCCCAGCCGCCACCCCAAGGCCCAACAGCACAACTAAATAACGCAATTTCATGGCTTCCCCTCCACCGTCGGTGTTTGCAGATTGAGCACGTTGGTGCCGCCCCTCACCAGGGGCTGCTGTCAGAATACCCACCCATGCCCCTGTTGATAAGGCCTGTTGATAAGGCCTGACGCTAATGCCCTCGCGATAATGATAGGTCAGCTTATTTAGGTTGAGAGCCAGGTTTGTAGAGTTTTTTTAGAATCGGTTTTTTAGAATCAGAGGGTAACCAGTCTCACCCTACCCAGGGGAGAGGATGATATGGCGATCGCACGATGGTCCATTGGTCTTTTACTTGGCATAGTGCTCTGGCTGGGGCTAGGGCACTATGCCGGAGCCCAGAGCGAGGCTCGCCTAGAGTCGCGGTTAAACCGTTTGGAGTCTGAATTAGGTCGGCTGAGGTCTCAGGTTAGACAGGTGGAGTCTCAGCTGGCCATTCCCAACCGGCCGACCCCGAGCCAGCCCCCTAGGGCCCCGTCTCTGACAGAGCCCTCCCTAGAAGAGCAGTTTGGCAACCTAGCGACTCTGGCGATTGAACTCAAACAGCAGGTCAGACAGCTCGAAACCCGAGTCGCTCAGCTTGAAGCTGCCTCTTAACCATCCACAGCATGAGCCACAATTTTAAGACACCGCGCTAGCAAGCCTCAAAATCAGGGCATTTTAGGTATGGTTTACCTGATTTGTAACTGCTCAAGTTTAAAAACCTGAAAGACTTAGCCATGGGTTTTGGGCCAAAAATGTCTTGGTTGCGGTTAGCCGGCCTGTGCCCCTACGACCCCAAGCGGCTGGGTTTTCTACTCAAGGCGGCAGCTGTCGTAGGAATTTTTCTGGGGTCTGCCGCCGTGGGCCTGCCCCTGTTGAAAGCAGTAGCCTCGGCTGCCTCTGACCTGGGGGCAACCCAAGCCCCTGCCCCTGCCGTCGGTTTGGCCTCCTCAGAGCTGGTGTCAACGGCGCCGCAGCCGTGGCTATGGCTGGGGTTGGGGGCCCTAGGGGGCGCCGCGGCTGCGAAGCTGGTCAGCGGGCGCAGTAGTCGCCCTGGCCAGTACCAGAACTGCCGTGAGCGATCGCGGCTAGAAGAGCACCTGCGCCCCCTAGTCGAAGCCGCCAACCTCACCTACTGGGAAATTGACCTGGCCACCGAAACC
>DASQNN010000313.1:0-4961 GCA_035644955.1 Nodosilinea sp.
CAGCAGCAGGGCTGTCGGCGGGTTTGGCTGGTGGGTGGAGCGGCTCTGGCGGCAGCCTTTCGAGTCGAGGGTTTGATCAGTGAGTACATTCTGTCGGTTATTCCGGTGCTGCTGGGGGCGGGCATTCCCCTGTTTGGTCCCCCCGGCCCGACAGCCCCGGTACGCCTTGGCCGCGCTGAGTCTTTTGCCAGTGGCGTAGTACAGCTTACGTACCAAGTTTCTAAGCCGTAGAAACCTGGACATCTGGCCTTGCTTAACGAAAGTTTGCAGGGGGCCCCGGCCAGGGCTAAAAGTGCGGCACAACCAGATAAAGTAGCCCTATGTATGACGACGATCTCACGACCCTAAACCCCGAACTGGAGTTTGCCGACCCCCTAGATGCCCTCGGTCCTATAGACGAGGAGCAGGCGCCCCAGTACGACCCCGAGGCCATGCTGCCCCTGCTAACGGCACCAGACCCGCAGCAGCGGATGCTGGCGGCGCGAGCCTTTTGCGAAGTGGAAGACGGACGGGCGGTAGCCCCCCTGACGGCGCTGCTGACCGACCTCTGCCCCCTGGTGCGGGTGAGTGCCGCCTACGCCCTGGGCCGCAACCCCCACGAAACGGCGGTAGAGCCGTTGATAACCCAGCTGGCGATCGACTGGAATGGCTACGTACGGAAGGGGCTGGTGTGGGCTTTGGGTAACGCCCACGACCCGCGATCGCTGCTGCCCCTGATCGAAGCCCTGCGCACCGATATTTCTGCGGTGCGGCTGTGGGCAGCCAGCGCCCTGGCCCAGATGGCCCAGGTCAACTACGCGTCGGTAATTGCCGCCATTCCCCCCTTAATTGAGGGCCTGCGCCGCGACCCGGTGCCGGCGGTGCGCAGCAACTGCGCCTGGGCCATTGGTCAGCTCTGCCGCGAAATGCCCTCTAACGTGGTCTACCACACCGCGATCGATGCCCTGATTGAAAGCTTCGCCGAAGAAGAAGACCTGGGGGTGCGCGAAGACGCCCGCACCGCCCTGCTCAAGGTGGGCGACACCCGGGGACTACAGACTATTGAAGAAATCGAGCAGGATGGGTTCTTCTTTTAAGGCCCCTTTTTGTCAGCCTGGCCCCCTGTAGGGGCACAGCGTGCTGTGCCCCTACTTAGATGCGCGAGACAGCAAATACAGACCGATCGCAAGCCCCAGCAGCGTTGGCAACCAGGCCGACAGAAAGGGTGAGAGCACTCCCACCTCCCCCATGGCGTTGGTAATAAACGACAGCAGGTAGTAGCCAAAAATAATCACAATGCTGATGCCAAAGCTGGTGGCGCGGCTGGTGCGCTGGGGCAGCACCCCAATCGAGGCCCCTACCAGACCAAACACCACGCACACAAAGGGCAGGGCGTACTTCTGCATAATTCGAATTTGCCAGCGGCGAATCATTTTTTCGTCGCCGCTCTGGCGCACAAGCTCTAGCTGCTCGGTGGCCTCGGCAATGTTCATTTCGGTATCGTTTTTAGTGCGGCCCGCCAGGTCTAGGGGCGTGCGCGGCAGCTGCAATTCCTGGGTTTCAAAGGTAATGATGTTGCGGAAAGAGCCGTCGGGGGCAACCACGTAAATGGTGCCGTTGTAGAAGGTCCAGGAGTTTTTCTCAACGTCCCAGTTAGCCGACTCGGCGCTGACCACCTGGTTGAGCCCCTCCTGGGAAAAGTCGATGATCGTCAGCCCGTGCATGGTGGTGCCGTCGAAGCGGCGGGCGTAGAACTGGCGCTTGAGCTCCTGAGCGGCGGGGTCATCGCTGGCGGGCTGAAATTCCTGGTAAAAGATGTTGCGCTCCTGAAAAGGGGGGCGCTCAGATTTGAGGGCCTGCTCTAGGGTGATGGCGGCGCGGTAGTTGGCGGCGGGGGTAATCAGCTCGTTGAACACAAAGGTGAGGCCCGTTACCAGCAGGCTGAGCACCACCGCCGGGGTAATGATGCGGCGAATGCTCACCCCCACGCCCCGCAGGGCAATCAGCTCGCTGTCGCTGGAGAAGCGGCTGTAGGTCATCATGGTGGCCAGCAGCGTTGACATGGGGAAGGCCAGCACAATGAACTCGGGCAGCTTGAGCACAAAAATCTGCACCGCTAGAGTAATTGCCAGCCCCGACTCGGTGATGCGGCGAATCAGCTCAAACAGCGCCCCAATCGAAATGCCAATCGAGGAAAACGCCCCTACCCCAAACAAAAAGGGCATGGTCAGCTCTTTGGCGATATAGCGATCCATCACCGTCAGCGGCGACGGGCCGGAGCGGGGGCGGGGGTAGGGCGCGGAAGCTGGAGCCATGGGGGAGTAGGTAAGGGGGTGGAGGGGTGGGCGAAGCTAGATGGCGAAGTCTTTGCCGAGGTAGTGTTCGCGCACGAGGGGGTTGCTGGAGAGATCGTCGGCGCTGCCGGCAGCGAGAATTTGGCCGTCGCTCATGATGTAGGCGCGATCGATAATGCGCAGGGTTTCGCGCACGTTGTGGTCGGTGATCAGAATGCCCATGTCGCGATCGCGCAGCTTAGACACAATCTCCTGAATCTCGGTCACAGCGATCGGGTCTACCCCGGCAAAGGGCTCGTCGAGAAACAAAAACCTGGGGCCTTCGGGGCCAGAGGCCAGGGAGCGGGCCAGCTCCGTGCGCCGTCGCTCACCCCCCGAGACCTGAATGCCCAGGGTATTGGCCACCTTCTCCAGGCGAAACTCTTTCAGCAGGTCCTGAAGGCGATTGCCGTACTCCTCCGGGGGCACCCGCGTCTGCTGCATCACCAGCAAAATGTTGTCGGCCACAGACAGGTTGCGAAAAATGCTGGGCTCCTGGGCCAGGTAGCCTATGCCCAGCCGCGCCCGCTGGTGCATGGGCAAGTCGGTAATGTCGATCTGGTCGAGGCAGACCTTGCCCCCATCGGGCCGCTCTAGGCCCGTGGCCATATAAAAGGTCGTAGTTTTACCCGCCCCGTTAGGCCCTAGCAGGCCCACAATCTCACCCTGGGCTACCGAAAGGCTAACCCGGTTGACCACCTGGCGCTTGCCGTAGGTCTTTTGAACGTTGTCGAGTACGATTTTCAAGGGCGCGCCTGGGCCGATACAGTGCTACTGAGCTGGATAAATTGTATCAAAGCTGCTTCCCCAGTCTAAGGACGTCCCCACTGCCCTCGAGGTGGCCTAGCACTCAAGCCGAAGCAAATGGCCCTTTTGACCGCTGAGCCGACCTACGCAATAGGTTAAGGGAACTAAAACTCCTCACCCGTGCCGCAACTCACTCCGCAATATCACCGAGAACCTCTCCCCGTGGCCGGTTCTCTAGGGTGCCAGAGGCTGCGTCTCGGCTTCCACCGGGCTAACGTCTAGGACCACCGGTGGCCGGGGCGCAGGGGGGCGACTGCCGGCTGGCTCCCCCGGTTGAACCGAGCTGGGCCGCGATTCTGGCAGGGTGTACACGGCCTCGACCTGGGCATTGGGGCGGGGAGTGGCCACAAAGCGGTCTTCGTCTATTAGGTAGGTGACGACCTCGGCCCGCAGCGTGTTGCCCTCCTGAATTACAACTACATTGCCGCTGAGCACGATGCGCTGCTCGTTGCTGAAATAGTCGGCCTGGGCCGAGGTGGCTCGAATGCGGCGGGTGGGGTAATTGATCTGCACGTTGCCCCGGGCCGTGATGATGCCCGTAGCGGCATTGGCCTCTTGAATATCTGAACTCAAGGTAATGGTGCCGCCATCTTGAGCCTGGGCCGGCGCCCCCCCCAGCGGTGCCAGGCTGCCCCCGTCGAGGGCTACCGTTGCCCCGGCCGCCGCCGCCACTAACCAAAACCAGCGAGACCCACGCACCATAGCCCAATCCCTAATCCCGTTGCGGTCTAATGCTTCTCTAGCTTTTTAATCTTACTTCATCGCCCCTCTCCCCACCCCACCCCTAGCCCACTCCTACATTCTGTCCACCCCCCACCCCCCTCACTCACCCCTCATCTCCTCATCCCCTCACCTCCTGACACCCTCACCCCTCCCTCATCCCCTCACCCCCCACGCTATCCTCAAAACACCCTCACCCACTGCTGCCATGCTCTCCGCCCCACCCACCACCCGCCTGCTCCAGTTCGCCAGTGACAACTATTCCGGCATCTGCCCCGAAGCGCTGGACTACCTGCTAAACGCCAATCAGGGGGATGTGCCCGCCTACGGCGATGACGAGTGGACCCAGAAGGCCACCGACACTTTTCGAGCGATCTTTGAGATCGATTGCGACGTGTTTTTTGTCTTTAACGGCACGGCGGCCAACTCATTGACCCTGGCCTCGCTGTGCCAGTCGTACCACAGCGTGATTTGCCACGAGCTGGCCCACGTAGAAACCGACGAATGCGGTGCCCCAGAGTTTGCCAGCAATGGCTCTAAGCTGCTGCTGGCCCAGGGCGACCACGGCAAGCTCGACCCCGCCCATGTGGAACAGCTGATCACCCGCCGCACCGACATTCACTACCCCAAACCCAAGGTGATTAGCCTCACCCAGGCCACAGAAGTCGGCACTCTCTACACCACCGACGAGCTGGCGACCCTCAGTGAGCTGGCCCGCCGCCACGGCCTCAAGGTACACATGGATGGCGCCCGCTTTGCCAACGCCCTGGTGGCCTCGGGCAAAACTCCGGCTGAGCTGACCTGGCAAGCGGGCATCGACGTGCTGTGCTGCTGCGGCACCAAAAACGGCATGGGCATTGGGGAAGCGATTCTATTTTTTGACCGATCGCTGGCGGAAGACTTTGCCTACCGCTGCAAACAGGCGGGGCAGCTGGCCTCAAAGATGCGGTTTATCTCGGCCCCGTGGCTGGGGCTGTTAGAGACGGGGGCCTGGTTGCGCAATGCGGCCCACGCCAACCGCATGGCCGCCTACCTAGAGCAGCAGCTGCGCCAGATTCCGGAGCTAGAGATTCTGTTTCCCCGGCAGGTGAACGGGGTGTTTGTGCAGATGCCGGCGGCGGT